>JBDRTL010000270.1:0-4271 GCA_043824045.1 Bacillota bacterium | reverse complement strand
GTGCAGCCATATCCGATGCTCGTGCCTTTGGGTACGTCCTTCACTTGCACGATTTCGGCCTCCCAGCGGATGGCGGGGCGAAACGGAAGGGACGTGGGCACAGGCGGATAACCGTACAGGGAGATACCCTCGCGGATCATGGCAAAGTTCGCGTCCGCGTACACCAGGCTCATCGCGCTGTTGGACGCGTGCGCCGGAATGGACGGATCGAAACAGGCTTTCAGCTGCCGGAACGACTCCAGCTGGTTTTGCGAGTAATCGCAGATCCCGCCGTCCTCACCAAGGCGGTCGGCGTCGGCAAAATGCGTATAAATGCCGGTTGCGCGCACATGGGAAGCCGTATCCAGCGCTGTTTGAAGCGCCTTGGCCTCTTCCCTGGTGCGCAGCCCGATTCGTGCCATGCCGGTATCTACTTTGATATGGATACAGGCATTTTTCCGGAGGCGCGCGGCGCAGGCGTCGATCTTTTGCACCATTTCCGGCTCAAACACGGTCATTGTGAGATCATGCGCGACGCAAGCCTCGATTGCGCGTTCGTTGATCGCGCCGAGTATGAGGATGTTCATCCCGTTCAGTCCGTTTTCGCGTAAACTGATGCCCTCCTCGGGAATGGCGATAGCTAAATCCGCGCAGCCGGCGGCCACAACGGTTTTCGCCACTTCCACCATCCCGTGGCCGTACGCGTTGGCCTTGACGACCGCCATCACGCGCACGCCTTTGGGCAGATAATCCGTCATCAGACGGTAATTGTGGCGGATTGCGTCAAGATCAATGGTGATCCGGTTGTGCCGATACACGCGATCTCTTCCTCCCGAACTCAAGTGAAACAGGAAGCACGGACAGGAAGCGGGGACTGTGCCCGTGTAATCCTTCCGTGCCTGATCAGGACAAAAGGCGTCACACCGCCTGCAGGTCCTCCTGGGAAAGCATCCGGATTCCCGCGTCCCGCAGCACACCGGCGGCCTCGTCCGGTTTGTCCACGCGGATGATGATCAGTGCGTGATCGCCTTGGCTGCGAAAGAACGAGTACAGGTACTCAAGACCGATCTGGTGGCTTGAGAGGATGGAAAGCACGTTGGCAAGCGCGCCGGGGCGGTCGGGAACGGAGACGGCCAGCACGTCCGTCACCTTGACGGAGTAGTCCGCCTCAGTCAGGATGCCCTGCGCCCGTTTGTAGTCCGCCACGATGCAGCGCAGGATGCCGAAATCCGTCGTATCCGCGATCGACAGGGACATCAGGTCAAAGCCATGATCGCCCAGCAGCCTGGTAAATCCGGCAAGGCTGCCGGATTTGTTTTCCAGAAATACGGAGATCTGCTTCACGAACATGTTTATTCGCCTCCACCACTAAATTATAGCATTTACAGTTTGCGGTTGTCTACCACGCGCTTGGCCTTACCCTCGCTGCGCGGCAGGGAGCCGGGCTGGCACAGCCTGATCTTGGCGGCCACCAGCGCGTGCGCTGCCACCGAATCGGCAATCCTGCGCTCCAGCGCTTCCAGTTCCCGGACGGTGTCGCTCATGTTTTCCGGGGAGATCTCCACTTGAATCTCCAGCGTATCCAGCATGTTCATACGTTCCACTACGATCTGGTACTGCGGCTCAATGCCTTTCACCTGTAAAAGCGCGTGCTCGATCTGTGACGGGAACACGTTGACGCCGCGGATGATCAGCATATCGTCGGTTCGGCCCTTCACGCGGCCCATGCGCACATGGGTGCGGCCGCATTCGCAGGGCGCGTCCGTAAGCGTGCACAGGTCGTGCGTACGGTAGCGAAGCAGCGGCATGCCGTGTTTGGTCAGCGTGGTAAACGTGAGGTCGCCCTGCTGTCCGTAGGGGAGGCCCTGTTGATCCGGGCCGATGATCTCGGGCAGGAAATGATCCTCCCAGATATGCATGCCCTGCTTGCACATACATTCCATCGATACGCCGGGTCCCATCACTTCGCTGAGGCCGTAAATATTAAGCGCGTCAATGTGAAGCATGCTCTCGATTTTCTCGCGCATGCCTTCCGTCCACGGTTCCGCGCCGAAAATTCCGCACTTCAGTTTGGTTTTCTTTACGCCGATTTGTTCCAGCGCTTCGGCGAGGTTCAAAGCGTAGGAAGGCGTACAGCAAAGCGCCGTGGTGCCGAAATCCTGCAAAAGCATCAGTTGCCGGGTGGTGTTGCCGCCGCTGATGGGCACCACCATCGCGCCCACGCGCTCCGCGCCGTAGTGTGCGCCAAGCCCGCCCGTGAACAGGCCATAGCCATACGCGACCTGCACGATATCGCCCTTGCCGACGTTCGCGCAATACATGCTGCGGGCCATCAGCTCCGCCCATCGGTCGATATCGCCGCTGGTATAGCCCACGACCGTGGGCTTGCCGGTGGTGCCGCTGGACGCGTGCACGCGCACGATTTCGCTGGTGGGCACGGCGAACAGCGAAAACGGATAGTTATCGCGCAGATCCTGCTTTTCGGTGAACGGCAGCAGCCCGATGTCCGCCACGCCGCGGATATCACCCGGCGTCAGCCCGCGCTCCTGCATCTTATGTCGGTAAAACGGCACATTCTCATACACCCTGCGTACAATGTCCTTTAGGCGGCTGTCCTGCACCGCGCGAAGCTGCTCCCGCGGCATGCACTCCATTGTCGGATTCCAAATCATGTGCTTCATATGTCGCTCACCTCTATGCCTTTACTGTCTGCGCCGTAAAATCACGGCCAAGCGCAAACGCTTTGCTGTTGGTTTCCAGCGTACGCGGGGGAACGCAAGCCGTGATGGCTTGGGCCCAGTCCTCCTCAGAAAACGGGAGGTGTCTGCTCAAAACGCCCAAAAGCACCACATTCACCGCGCGATAGCTGCCTGCGTCTACGGCCAAAGAATATGCGTCCAGCGCTTCCACGGCCTGCGCAGCGCTCATCATTTGACCGTACGGGTTTTCCGGATACTGCGCCGCGCCCGAAAGGACGGGCATGGGGGAGATGCGCTGGGTGTTTACGATCAGCAGCCCGTCGGTCTTTAAATACGAAACGGCGCGCGCCGCCTCCAGCGGCTCAAACGCAAGCAGATAGTCCGCGCTGCCGGAGGCCACCAGCGGAGCGTGCACCTGATCGCCGATCCGTACGTGCGTAATCACGTTGCCGCCGCGCTGCGCCATGCCGTGCACCTCGCTGACCTTCACGCTAAACCCTTCCGTCATGGCCAGCTGCGCCAGGATTTTGCTGGCTAAAAGCGTTCCCTGCCCGCCGACGCCCACGATCACGATGTTCAAGTCTTTCAGTTTCATTGCGCGTCGCCACCTTTCACAATGGCGTGAAACGGGCAAACCTGCGAGCACATACCGCAACCCGTACAGAGCGCGGCGTTGATTTCCACATGGTCGCCTTTGCGCTCGATCGCCTGGCAGGAGACCTTCAGGCAGGTTCCGCAGTTCTTGCAGCCATCCGTGTGATAGGGCGCGCGCACCGTTTGATCGATCAGCGCGCACGGCCTGCGCGCAATAATCACGCTCACGGCGTCCCGCGCGGTTTCTTCCTGCAGCGTACGTTTGACTTCATCCAGATCCAGCGGATCAATCACCGCCACGTGCTCTACGCCGCAGCTTTTGCAAAGCGCTTCCAGATCGAGCATCGGCGTGGAAATGCCGTGAATGTCAAAGCCTGTGGCGGGGTTGTGCTGATGACCCGTCATGCCGGTAATGCCGTTATCCAGCACCAGCACGGTGATCGCTTCCTTGCCGTATACGGCGTCGATCAATCCGGTAATTCCGCTGTGGATAAAGGTGCTGTCTCCGATCACGGCGACGGTCTTCTTTGAAAACTCCTTGCCGCGCGCGCGTTCCGCGCCGCTGGCCATGCCGATGCTCGCGCCCATGCACAGGCAGGTGTCCATGGCGGAAAGCGGGGGAAGGGCTGCAAGCGTATAGCAGCCGATATCGCCCATGACGTGCATTTTCATCCTGCTGAGCACATGGAAAATACCGCGGTGCGGACATCCGGGGCAAAGCGTGGGAGGCCGGAGCGGCAATTCTGCTGCCGAAGCCGCGGGCAGCGGCGCGCCCAAAACCACGTGCTTGATCATTTCCACGTTCAGCTCGCCCTGCACGCCGGTTAATTCTTTGCCCTCGCAGGGGATGCCGGCGGCTTTGATATCTTTCTCGATCAAGCCTTCCAGTTCTTCGATGACGATCAGGCGGTCCACCTGCTTGGCAAACGTGGCGATCCTCTCCATCGGCAGGGGATAGACGACGCCAAGCTTTAAAACGCTTGCGTCCGGGAGTGCGTC
>JBDRTL010000269.1:0-3294 GCA_043824045.1 Bacillota bacterium | reverse complement strand
CAGCGTATTTACCTGGGTCACGGCGTTTTGCGCTTCGGAGCGCAGCCGCGCGTTGCGCTGCCGTTCGTAGTTGCCCTCGTCCAGCGAGCCGACGCCGGCGAGCTTTAAAATCACGATGACGGCGACGATCAGCACGGCAATCACCAGGATCGGCTGATAGCGGTGCGAGCGCATTACGGACCGGTAACGGCTGTTGCTGGAATACCGGTACATACGCTCACCTCCCGACGCGCGGCTATGCCGCTTTTTATTTATTATAGCATCGAACCGCCGACGGGTAAAGGGCTGACGGAGGCGTGGGTTTTGGATAAACATCTGCGAATGAGGAAATTCTACGAATGAGGAATGAGGAATTAGGAATTAGGAATGCAGGAAAGATTGCTTTCGCAATCTTTTGATTGTATTCATATGGTAACGACATCCCATATCTTTTCATATACGGAAAGCTGTTGGTATAGGATATTGAAATCAAACGGTTACGGAGTAACCGAACCGCCATTCCTAATTCCTAATTCCTCATTCCTCATTATCTTCGGATTCCCCGTCCTCGGGAGGTCGCAACCCCTGCCGTCGCTTGACGAACGCCTGGAAGAATGGTACATTAACAAGTGAGCAGTCTGTGACAAATGAGGGAAAGCATGAACGAATACTGGTCGAATGAAGATGACCGAAAAGTCAGCTACAGTCCAGAGCAGCCCTTGCGTGATTCCCGCGCAAACGGCGGCCTGCGCATGCCGGAACCCGGAAGCGTTCCCAGGCGGGCCGAGGACGCGGCCGGCGCTTTTTCCTACAATCAGGGGCTGAACCGGCGGGAGGCCGGGGCGAAACCCGGCAGTCCCCGCGCCTACACACCCAACTACGGCCCGGACCGCTCCGCCTTCGTCACCGGCGATCCCGGCGCGCCGCGCGGCGACACGAGGTTTGCGCCGCCTCCGAAGTTCGACAAAAAGCCCCGGCAACCGGGGTTGCAGCCCGAACCCTACGGCCCTGGCGACGGGTATCAGGTGCGCAGCGAACGCACGCGGGATGGTCATGACGGCGGCAGGCGCGGGCGCGGCTGGCTTACGTTTTTAGTCGTTCTCCTCGTGCTTGCGCTGATCGCAGGCGGGGCGTACTTTTTCCGGTATCAGATTTTGGATCTGGTCGGCCAGATATTCGGCGAGGAATTGGTGTGGAAGATCGTGCCCACGCCCGCGCCCACGGAGGCCGGGCCCGGCGTGCCCGCCTATGTGAATTCCACAACGCTCCAGATCAAATCGCGCGCGCAGCAGGAGATCAGCGCCGTGGCGGGCGAGCTGGATTTAAACACCGATGCGGTGACCGATCAGAGCATCGTGCTGCGAAGCGAAAACCGGAACGGCACGTTTGACTATTACCTGTTTGCTTACGACACCGGCAGGCTGCTGGGATATTACGAAGCGCTGCATGATTTCATTGCCTGCGACCCGGGCGTGTTCTATATCGCCCAAGCCCCGTACCTGATCACCTCACGCGGCTTCCCGCTGGCCGATCCGGCCTCGTTTGCGCGAAGCGCGGGCGGGGATGTGAAGATATTGCCGATGATCAACGGCTGGGCGCCGGTCTCCAATTTGCAGGGCACGATGCTTAACTTCGTGGGGGAGGACGGGGCGCTGATTTCCGACCTCTGGTTTGCGAAAACCTTCCCCTTTACCGCCGATACCACGCTTGGCTATGTGGACACGGGCAACCTTACCGATCCGGGCGCGCGATACGCGCTGTATCTGTTGAAACTCGACGGCGAAACCAAGCGCCTCTCCTATGTTGCGGACATGAACGGCGTGATGGAGAGCGTCTGCGGCATGGCGTTTATGTATAACGGCGAGATGCGCGCGCAGGACGAGGCGCTCACGATCATAGCGCGCACCGACGACGCAGCCGCCTACGTAAACTGCGGCGCGCTGGTGGTGCGCGATCCGGGCACGGGGCTGTACGGGCTGTTTGTCGACGGCGTGCAGCAGTATCCCTTTGAGTTTGAGGGGATCGGGCCGATGCCGTCCGACCTCGTCTGGGCGGAATATGCAAACGGCTACGTCAGGCGCTATACGGTGGCGAACCGGGCCTATCCACTGCCGCGTTCCTACAGCTTTATTTTGAGGCGGGGCGGTACGGAGCAGGTCGTATCGATTGCCGCCGCGTCCGTATATCCCCTTGTATTTGATTGATGTGTAAGGAGTCAGACAGATGAAAACCTCTCTCATCATCGTAATGATCCTGATGCTCGCGTTCGGCGCGCAGGCCGAAGGCCTGGAGGATACGGACGTCTCCCTGCAGGAGCAGTTCCCCGGGTATGCCGTCACGGACTTGAACGAAATCAAAGCCCTCCTGACCGCGAACGACTGGACGGCGGAGGAAAACACCCTGCGGTTCCTTTTGGACGGCAGCGTGGCCGATCCGGCGGGCGGCGAGCCGCTGTTTCATTCCTACCGGATTTTGGACGGAACGCTGTACCTGTCGTCCGCGGCGCTTTTCGATCAGGCGGCTTCAGTGTATCAGGCGGACGGCGGCATCAATCTGGTGTTTGACCCGCAGACGAGCGAATATGAGACCCTGACCCTGTACCCGTATATTGCGCCGCAGCCCACGCCCGCACCTACGCCGGTCGCCACCGTGCCGGTGTTTGATGTGGTTACGCCCTCGCCGATGCCTGTCAGCTTTGAAGACGCGTCGATCCTCACCATTCTCACGCAGGGGCTGTGGAAACCGCTGGGCTCCGACGGATCGGTGTACTACCAGTTCCTGCCCGACGGCAGGCTTTTGACCATTCGGGTTTCGGAGTTTACCGTGACAGGCGGCGTGCTGCAAAGCGATGTGCTCGGCGGCGGCGTGCTGCTGGGCGGGAATACGGCCTTTACCCTGCAGCAGGGGGACGTAAAGAAGGGCTATGTCCTAAACCGCAGTTCCAGTGCCGTGCAGGCGGAGGAGTTTGTCACGCCCACGCCGACGCCCACGCCTTCCCCGACGCCGACCCCGACGCCTACGCCCACGCCGACGCCTACGCCGACCCCAACGCCGACCCCAACGCCCCTGCCTACGCCTACGCTTTCGCCCTATGCACTGGCCGAGCAGACCGCGCCCGTGCTGGAGCCGCTGCCCAACGCAGAGTTTTTAAAGCGGCGCTCGCTCAACGTATACTCCGCGCCCAACGATAACAGCTACCGCAACCCCAACGCGCAGGTGACCACCAACGATACCGTGACCATTTACGGCGTAACGGATACCTGGGTGCTGGTCTCCTACCCGATCGGCTATAATAACCTGAAGGGCAGGGTGGGC
>JBDRTL010000268.1:0-5154 GCA_043824045.1 Bacillota bacterium | reverse complement strand
CAAGGGTACGACGTCGTCGGCGTGTTCATGAAAAACTGGGACGAGCAGGATGAAAACGGCGTGTGCACCTCGACCGCAGACTGGGAAGACGTGCAGGACGTCTGCCACCGGATTGATATTCCCTTTTACGCCGTCAGTTTTGAAAAAGAATACCGGGAGCGCGTATTCAGCCATTTTCTGGAGGAATACCGCAAGGGCCGCACGCCCAACCCCGACGTGCTGTGCAACCGCGAGATCAAGTTCAAGGCGTTTCTGGAGTTTGCGATGAAGCTGGGCGCCGATAAGCTGGCGACCGGCCACTTTGCGCAGACGGAAATACGGGATGGCTGCCCTGTTTTGCTGCGCGGCGCGGACCCTAAAAAAGATCAGAGTTATTTTCTCTATATGCTCAATGAAAAGCAGCTGGAAAAGGCGGTCTTTCCCGTCGGCGGGCTGACCAAGGCGCAGGTGCGCGATATCGCCAGGGAACACGGGCTGTCCGTCAGCGAAAAGAAGGATTCCACCGGCGTGTGCTTTATCGGCGAGCGGAATTTCCGGGCGTTTCTGAAAAACTATCTGCCGGCGATGCCCGGCGACATGCGAACCGAGGCGGGGGAGAAGGTCGGCGGGCACATCGGGCTTGCGTACTATACGCCTGGGCAGCGCAAGGGGCTTGGTATCGGCGGGCGGGGCGACGGCAGAAGCTGGTTTGTGCTTGATAAGGACTTGCCAAACAACGTTTTAATCGTCGGGCAGGGAGAGGATCATCCGCGCCTGTTCTCGCATATCGTGGAGGCTGCCGAACCCACGTGGATTGCCGGCGGCGCACCGATGGAGAGAGGGGATACCTTCCGCTGTACGGTAAAATTCCGGTACCGCCAGGCCGATCAGCAGGTTTCGGTTACTCAAAACGGGGATACACTGATGATAGAAGCCGATGAGCCGCAGCGGGCGGTAACGCCGGGGCAGAGCGTGGTGTTTTACCGGGGTGAGCAGTGCCTTGGCGGGGCGATTGCCGAAACGGTGCATCAAATCCGCAGCGACGTATGATTTGTTTTCGACAACAAACAGGAAACCGGCCTTCGCCGCCGAATAATCACAGTATGGAAATCACAGGATGTACCCGTGGAAAGGAGCGTGGTTCCCTTGGCACAACAAGTCAAAGGCCGTGCTGAGGCGGAAATCATAGGCACTTTGCGGGAAACGCCGATTTCGATTTGATCGCCTGATCGCCGTCACAGCACGGTTTGAATTTAAGAATATCGCTTCTCCCGTCAGCCGCCGCAGGTTGTATGCGGCTGGTTGACATTCCTAAATTGTTACAAAGGAGTTTTTCAGATGAAGACAACCATCATCGGAAAAAATATGAACGTATCCCCGGCCGTATCGGAGCGCGTGCTGCGCAAAACCGAAAAAATGGGGCGCTATCTGGACCAAAATATGGAAATGCACGTGCACCTCACCCGGGAGAAAAACCACCGCCGCACCTGCGAAATCACCGTGCCGTTCGAGGGTGTGATCCTTCGCGCGGAAGCCAGCAACGACGATAACCTTTTCATCAGCATCGACCAGGCGCTGGCGAAGATGGAGCGGCAGATACACAAGCACCGCACCAAGCTGTATCAACGCCTGCGGGAAGACGCCTTCCAGAACCCGGAACTCGAGTTTACCGAGGAACTCGAAACCCTGGCCGAAGGCAAGCGCAAGATCGTCCGCAACAAAACGTTCCCGGTCCGGCCAATGTCGGTCGACGACGCGGTGTTCCAGATGGAATTGCTCGGCCACAGCTTCTTCGTGTTCGTGAACGTGGACACAGACCAGACCAACGTGCTGTATCTCCGCAAGGACGGTGATCTCGGATTGCTGGAGCCGGAAGCGTAAATATCTGTAAAATAGAAAAAGGCGGGGGAAAATCCCCGCCTTTTCACATACGTTAAAATAGGAAAGGAGAGGCAGAATATGTTTACAAATCATGAAAAAAGTGTTAAGATGCTCAATAAGTGACGAAAGAGGATCGGTGATGCGTTCATGGCAAACGAAATCATCAAGCAGTTAACGATGGGCTTATCGGAAATACTGGTCTACGGGATGATCGCGCTGGTATTTCTGTTCGGTATCGTCAATTGCATCTATCCGGTGTACCGCAACAGCGCCTTATTAAACCGCGCCGTAATCAAACTGGAGCGCACCTCCGGCAGCAAGAAAAAACCCGTTTGGCAGGAGCCCCGCTTTCTCGGCCGCGCGCTGCGGCCGGAATGGCAGCGGTTTTTATTAAACGCCGATCAGCTGGATCTGCGCGGGCTGCCTTGCAATACGGAAGAATACGTCAACGAGGATACGGTCGTCTATAAGCCGGGGCACGCGCAGGTCGCTGAAATTCTGCCGTCGCTGCTCACGTCGCTTGGCATTCTGGGCACCTTCATCGGCATGATGGAAGGCCTCACAAACTTGAATTTCACCAACAGCAGCGCAACCATCTCCAGCATTCCCATCCTGCTGAGCGGAATGCGCTTTGCGTTTGCCACGTCGGTCGTCGGCATCACCTGCTCGATCCTCTTTAACGTCGTGTACCACATGGTCAAGGGCCGTGCGTTCAAATCGCTGGACGCGTTTGACGAGACCTTCTACGAGCTTGCAATGCCGCGGCCGCTCGATTCGGACGTGCAGATGATCATCCAGAAGCAGGATGAAGATTTGAGCATGCAGCAAACTGTCGGGCAGCTGGGCGGGCAGATCGCGGGCGCCGTGGAGCTTGCGGTCAGCCGCGCCACCCATCCGCTGACGATGTCCATGGATAATTTCATCCAGGGTACGACCCGCGAACAGGTGGACGGAATCCAGCGGATCGTGAACCGTTTCATGCAGCAGATGGATGCGTCGATGAACAACAAATTCAGCGCGTTCTCCGAAGCGATGGACCGGATGACCCATAGCCTGAAGGAGGCGCAGCAGGGCCTTCACCATACCGTCGAAACGGCGAAGGAACTGGCGATGGATAAGCAGGCGGCCGATACGGGGACTAAGGACCGCAAGGACATGGAGAAGCTTCTCAGGCAAAACGAAGAGACGATGGGTAAGCTCATGCAGAGCATCGAGGGCATGAAGGTGTCGTTTGAGATGGCGGTGGGCAAGGCGGATAAAAGCGTTCGGCAGAAGCCGGACAAGGAAATGACCGCGAAGATGGACACGTTTACCGCGGCGATGGAGAAAATGAGCGAGGCGGTGAACATGCTGCATATGCGGCTGGAGTTTCAGGAAAGCAGCCAGCGCAGCGGAGGACAGCAGGCATGAGGAGAAAATCGCGGCTGCGCGGCCGTTCCTCGCGGGTGGACGGCGGCGCGGCGTGGATATCATATTCCGATATGATGGCCGCGCTGCTGCTGGTGTTTGTGATGGTGCTGTGCTATACCATCTACCAGTATTTCACGCTTTTGGAAACCAAGACCGCGGAGCTCGACGCGCAGAGCGCGTTGCTCTCCTCACAGCAGGCAACGCTGGACGAGCAGCAGGCGCAGCTTTTGGATAAGCAGAATGATCTGACCAGCGCGCTGACCGAGATCGACGAGCAGAAGGGGCTTCTCAACGTGCAGGAGCAAACCCTGACCGAGCAGGAGGCCATCATTGCCGCGGCAAAAGCGTCACTGACGGAGAAGGAAGAAGCCCTCAACGAAACGCAGTCCACCCTGGCCGAACAGGAAGTAAAGCTCAACGCCGCGATGAATCTATTGGAGTCCCAGCAGATCGCGATGGACGAACAGCAGCAAAAGCTCGAAGACCTCGTAGGCATACGCACCAAGATCATCCGCGATCTGGCGGCGGCGCTGACGGACGCGAATGTAAAGGCGACAGTGGACGAAAAAACGGGCGACATTATGCTGGAAAGCAACGTGTTTTTCGATTACAACTCGGACACCATCAAGGAAGAGGGGCGCCAGTTTTTAAACCGCTTCATTCCCGTTTACCTCTCGGTGCTGCTCAGCGACGAATATGCGGACTATCTGGGTGAGATCGTGATCGAGGGGCATACCGATACGTCCGGCACCTATCTGTATAATCTGGAGCTTTCACAGGAACGTGCGCTGTCGGTGGCGAAATTCTGTTTGCAGATGGAGTCTCTGACGGAAAAGCAGCAGGCACTGATGTACGATATCCTGACCGCGAAGGGCCGCAGCTACTCCGATCCGGTATACGACGCGCAGGGCAACGTGGATATGGACGCGTCCCGCCGCGTGGAATTCAAGTTTCGCATGAAGGACAGCGAAATGATCGACGAGCTCCGCGATATCCTCTCGTCGGACGACCTGTAGAACGGGGTGATGGCTTGACGTTTCTTAAATACCTGATGCTGTTTATGATTGCGCTTTTAGTCGTGGTAATCGTGGTCGTCGGCTATTTCTTCTTCACGGCGAAGGTGACGGTGGCGGGCTGCGATATTATGGGAGGCGCGGCAACCCTGCAGCCCGATTTATTCCAGCAGATCAAGCAATACGCGGCGCTGGACGCGTTTCAGGGAATAATGTTTTCGCAGGAACCCATCGGGGACGCCGCGGATTACGTGTTCATCACCTATACGCTGCAGCTCTCCAATCAATGCCTGGTGCCGATTGATATAATCGAGGTTCAGGTCATCCCCAAAGAAGGCGACGTGCTGCAGGTCGGGGAGTTTACGGTGCATTCGCTGCAGCCCAAGACGCGCGGCAGCGTATCGGCGACGATCCTGACGAAGAAAGACAGCCATTCGGTGCGCGAGGTGCTGATCACCTACTATGTGTGGGGCGTCAGCTTTTCCATTCGGTATACCTGCGGGTAACAACAGGCATAAGGAAGGTGCGGCATGGCCAAGTTATGGGCGGGGCGGTTTGAAAAACAAACCAGCAGGCTGATGGACGATTTTCATTCTTCCATTCCGTTTGACCGGCGGCTCCTGCGCTGCGATATCATCGGCTCGGTTGCGCACGCCATCATGCTCGGGGAGCAGGGGGTCATTCCCGCCGCGGACAGCGATTTGATCGTGAAAGGGCTGGAAGCGATGCTCGCGGATGATGAAGCGGGCACGCTGACCGTCGATCTGACTGCCGAGGATGTGCATATGTTCGTGGAGGCGGAGCTCACCCGCCGCATCGGCGAGGCCGGCAAGCGGCTGCACACCGGCAGGAGCCGCAACGACCAGGTGGC
>JBDRTL010000267.1:0-2085 GCA_043824045.1 Bacillota bacterium | reverse complement strand
CTACGTCGACCACAATACTGTGCAGGTCGGCTTTGAAAATTCAGATGACCATAAATACCTGGCCACGGTGGCGGCCCGTTACGGCGTGGTCTACTCCCGCCCCGGCAACGGCATCTGCCACCAGGTGCACCTGGAGCGCTTCGGTAAGCCGGGCACCACGCTGCTGGGTTCCGACAGCCATACCCCCACGGCAGGCGGGCTGGGCATGCTTGCCATCGGCGCGGGCGGGCTGGACGTGGCGGTGGCGATGAGCGGCGGCGCGTACTTTTTGCCCTGCCCGTCGGTGACCAATATCAGGCTTTCGGGCATGCTTTCGCGCGGTGTGGCCGCCAAGGACGTGATTTTGGAGGTGCTTCGCCGCCTCACCGTCAAGGGTGGCGTGGGCAAGGTGATGGAATACGCCGGCGGGGGCGTCGCTTCCCTTTCGATCCCCGAGCGCGCCACGATTGCCAACATGGGCGCGGAGCTTGGCGCGACGACTTCCATCTTCCCCGCCGATGATAACGCGCGGCAGTTCATGAAGGCGCAGGGACGCGAACGGGATTTCGCGGAAATGCTGCCTTCGCCCGACGCGGCGTACGACGACGTGATTGAGATCGACTTAAACGCTCTCCAGCCGCTGGTCGCGCTTCCCCATATGCCCGACAACGTGCGGACCGTGGAGGAAACCGGGCCTGTCAAGGTGGATCAGGTGTGCATCGGCTCTTGCACCAATTCAAGCTATCTGGATATGATGCGCGTCGCAAGGATTGTAAAGGGCAAGACCGTGCACCCCGACGTGAGCCTGGTCATCGCGCCCGGCTCGCGCCAGGTGCTGGGGATGCTTGCCGCAAACGGCGCTTTGAACGATATGATTCAGGCGGGCGCGCGCATCACCGAAACGGCCTGCGGCTTTTGCATCGGCATGGGGCAAAGCCCGCGCACCAACGCCGTTTCCCTTCGCACCAACAACCGCAATTTCTACGGCCGCAGCGGCACCAAATCGGCGGGCGTCTATCTGGTGTCCTGCGAAACCGCCGCAGCCAGCGCGCTGACCGGCGTTTTAACCGATCCGCGCACGCTGGACACCGATCTTATCATCGACATGCCCGAAGCCTTCCTCTACAACGACAACCTCATCATCCCGCCCGCCGCGGCAGGCGAGGACGTGGAGGTCGTGCGCGGCCCAAACATCAAGCCCTTCCCGCAGGCCGACGCGCTACAGGAGACGCTCAAAGGGTCGCTGCTTTTGAAAATGGAGGACAATATCACCACCGATCACATCATGCCCAGCGATTCCAAGCTCCTCCCCTTCCGCTCCAACATTCCCAAGCTTTCGCAGTACTGCCTCACGCCCGTGGACGAAGCCTTTCCCGCACGCGCCAAAGCGGCCGGCGGCGGCTTCCTGATGGCGGGGCACAACTACGGCCAGGGCTCCAGCCGCGAGCACGCCGCGCTCGTGCCCCTGTACCTGAAAATCCGCGGCGTGATCGCCAAGTCCTTCGCGCGCATCCACCGCGACAACCTGTTAAACAACGGCATCCTGCCCCTGACCTTCCAGGATGAAGCCGATTACGCCCGCTTTGACCGGGACGACGAGATCGAGATTTCGGACGTGCGCGGGCGCATCGCCGCGGGCGATATCGTCATCCCCGTGAAAAACCTGACCAAAGGTTTCACTGTGCACACCGTGCTCGAACTCAGCCCCCGCCAGCGGGCCATGATCCTTGCGGGAGGCCTGATCAACAAGATCAAGGCCGAGCAATAGTTTAGGTATGCGCTGCGCAAAGCCCCGCACACGCTGGCGACCGTATTTCCGCCATCTTGGGCCCGCGAAAGCTTCGACGTAGCACTGCTACTACTTCAGCTTTCGCAAACCCAACCTGACAAAAATCCAATTCGCCAGCCTGCGCGTGTTTTACGCAGCGCACACCTGAGGCAACAGAGGATCTGGAGGATTTGAGATGGATAATGCGTTTGAAATCGTGGAAGCAACGCGGGAGGATTTGCCCGCGCTGCTTTCTTTGTACAGGCAGCTGCACGAAACCGATCCCGTGCCCGCGGGATCGGCGCTGCAAAACGTATGGGATGCGATTTTGCCTGATC
>JBDRTL010000266.1:0-7251 GCA_043824045.1 Bacillota bacterium | reverse complement strand
TCGCGCCGACGGTGACGCCTAAAAAGATGACGACGATGTTGTTGAGCTCGTTCTGCGCCGCCTTGTTCAGCCGGTCCACCACGCCGCTTTCTCGGAAGAGGTTGCCCAGCATCAGCATGCCGATCAGTGGCGCCGCCGAGGGAAGCAGCAAGGTGACGATAATGGTGACTGCTATCGGGAAAATAATCTTTTCGCGCCTGGACACGGGGCGCAGCTGCTCCATGACGATGGCGCGCTCCTTCCTGGTGGTCAGGGCGCGCATGATGGGCGGCTGGATCACGGGCACGAGCGCCATGTAGCTGTACGCGGCGACCGCGATGGGCCCCAGCAGGTGCGGGGCGAGCTTGCCCGCCAGATAAATGGCGGTGGGGCCGTCCGCGCCGCCGATGATGCCGATCGACGCGCTTTCAGCTGCTGTGAAACCCAGCATATTGGCGCCGATGAAGGTGAGAAAGATGCCCAGCTGCGCCGCCGCGCCCAGCAGCAGGCTCTTGGGGTCTGCCAGCATCGGACCGAAATCGGTCATCGCGCCGACGCCCAGGAAGATCAGCGGGGGATAGATGCCCAGTTTCACGCCCTGGTAGAGGTAGTACAACAGCCCGCCGGTCTGCTTGATGTATTGGTACGCCGCCGATCCGTCTTCCAGAAAAACCTGCGTGCCGACTTTGCCATTGTGCGTGGCTTCGGCAAAATACTCATAGATCGGGTTATTCATCAGCCCGTTGAGCGGCAGGTTCACCAGCAGCATGCCAAACGCGATGGGCAGCAGTAGAAGCGGTTCGTATTTTTTGACGATTGCCAGATAGATCAGCACGCAGGAGATGAAAATCATCACCAAATTCAGCGGCGAGTCAAACAGCGCCGTAAAACCTGCGGACTGATACAGTTTTTTGAGACTGTCAACGATGTTTATATTCTCCATAAACGTCCGTCAACCCCTTCATAGATTTATTCCCGGAATGATGGCTCAGCCGATCACGACCAGCACATCACCCGCGCTGACGGACGCGCCTTTATCCACGGGGATCTGTTTCACGGTGCCGTCGATGGGCGAGACGATTTCATTCTCCATCTTCATGGCTTCCAAAATCAGCAGAATATCGCCCTTCTTCACCGCTTTGCCGGCTGCGCACTTCACATCCAAAATCGTTCCCGGCATGGGTGAGGTCACCTTCGCGCCATCGGCGACGGGGGCGGCTGCGGCGGCCGGAGCGTGGGCGGGAGCGGGAGCGGCGGCAGCGGGAGCGGGAGCGGCGGCAGCGGCAGCGGGGGCTGCGGCTCCGGCTCTGGTTTCTTCCACGGATACCTGATAGGCAACACCATTGACTGTGATATTGAATTGACGCATAGCGGTTAACCTCCTGAATGTAATGAGGGGCGAAACCCTATAACCGGCTGTAAATTTGATCGTCCCTGCCCGCGCGGTTCCAGGCGGGGGCGGAATGGATACGGCGCACCCTGCGTACGACGAACCCCGTGTCCTCCTGCCAAACGGCGGAGATTGCGGCGGTGATCGCTGCGATCACTGCGGGCGTGACCCCCTGCGAAACGGCAGGCTGTGCCGGTAAGGCGGCAGTCGGGGCTTCCGCTTTGGCGGCGGGAAGCGGATTTTTCCGATCCTTGAACAGAAATTCCATTGCTTTCAGACTAAGAATCAGAAGCGTAAGGCCCGCGAAAACCACGAGCAGGCCGACGAACGCGACGGAAAGGCCGAATGTCAATTGTTCCATGGTTCCCTTCCTTTCGTATCGCTACATCGGCATGTTGCCGTGCTTTTTCGCGGGATTGGTATCGCGCTTGGACGCGAGCATTTCCAGCGCCGACACGAGCAGTTTGCGCGTTTCGGCGGGATGGATAATATCGTCCAGCAGGCCGGCTTTGGCCGCGGCCGCGGCGCTTGCGACGGTCTGCGCATACTCTTTGGCGTACTTTAGGCGGGATGCCTCGGGGGTGTTTTCCGTGTCGGCGCCGACTTCATCGGCGTACAGCACGGACACGGCGGCTTCCGGCGTCAGCGCGCTGATGATGGCGCCCGGCCACGCGAAGGTGACGTCCGCGGAGGCCTTGCCGCCCATGGCGATATAGGCCTGCCCGATGGCGTCGCCCGTGATGACTGCGAGCTTGGGTACGGTCGCCGTTGCGAATGCATAGAGGAGCTGGCTCTGCGCGTTCATCAGCCTGCTCTGGGCGGCTAAACTGTCCACTTTTACGCCGCGCGTGTTGATGAAGCTGATGACCGGCAGATTGAAGCAATCCATGAAACGCACGAAACGGGCGGCCTTTTGCAAAGCGCCTGCGGTGAGGTATTCGTCGGCCGTGGCGAGCACGCCGACAGAGCGGCCAGCGATGCGGCCCATCACGGTTTTCATGCCGCCCTCATAGGCGGGCATCAGCTCCAGCATCGTCTCGGCGTCCAGCACCTGTGAAAGAAGCGCGGCGGTATCCGCCGGTTTGATGGCGGGGAGCAGGCGGTTCATGTCGTCGCCGTCCAAAAGCTCCGCGTCTTCGGCGTTGGAGCCGGGCAGAAGTGATAAAAGCGTGAGCGCAGCGGCGATCGCCTGGTCCTCAGTATCGGCGACCAGCGAGCAGGCGCCCTGTTTGGCCATCATATCCGCGCCGCCGACCATCGCTGCGTCCACGTCGATGCCGTTCATCGCCGAAAGCACCTGCGGGCCGAACATCATCAGCTGTCCGACGTCTTTGGCCATAATGCTGATATCCGAAAGCTGCGCAAGAAGCGCGGCGCCGCCGATGCAGGGGCCGAGGATTACCGATATCATGGGGCATACGCCGCTGAGGCGGGCCATGCTGCGGTAAATTTCGGCGTAGGCGTTCATCGCCTCCGCGCCTTCCTCAATCCGCACGCCCGCGCTGTCGCAAAGCATGAGCACGGGTGCGCCTGTCTTGAGCGCCATATCCAGAATTTTGTTGATTTTTAGCGCCTGCAGCTTGCCGATGGCGCCGCCGTGCACGGTGAAGTCCTGCGCGATAAGGTATAACGGACGCTGCTGTACCGTCGCGTAACCGGTGATGACGCCCGCGGCTTCCTCCCGCGAGCTGACAAACGAAAACAGCTCCACAAAGCTGCCGACGTCCGCAATTTTTTCGATACGTTCGCGCGCCGTGAGTTTTCCCGCGTCGCGCTGTGCCTTCAAGCGCCTTGCGTCACCTTTGTTGAGGGCGGCGCGCAGGGCCTGTATCTTGTCCGGGTCTTGAGAGTTTGGCATGTACGTTCTCCTTCCGACTGCTGCCAATCGCGCCTTTTTATGGGCTGGCGATTGAAAAACTGAATTCTAACCCATATTCTCATGTTCTTCAACAACGCCTTTTTCCCTTCACGATTTCACGTGGATTTCGCGATTATTTGTAAAAAAACAGAAGGAATACAAAACGGGTTTTCGCAATGAAAAACGCATGATCGAATCATGCGTCCAGCGTGTCAAAAAACCTCGTTTTGCAGACACACTGCCAGCCTGTTCAAAAGGCTAAAGATGCTAGGAAGCAAAGGCGGCAAGGGGCAACCGAAGTGAGTGTGCACCCTGTGTGGTGCTTGCGTAAAACGCAAAACGAACTGAGGTTGAGACGTTTTACAGAGCATCGCGACCAGTAGGGAGCGAGGCGACAACAAAACGGACGGATTGAGCTTACTCGCTTGTAAGTGATGCCCCTTGCCAGCCCGAATAGGGAGAGCTTTGCTCGACTAGCGCCAGAAATTTGCGAAGCAAATGAAGCGCGTAGCTTCGCACAAACGAAGAGCGGTGCGAGGCCGCAATAAGCTGACAACAAGGGAGGCCATATGGCCGACTAGCCACCGAGGTTCTGAAAGAACCGAATGACGTAGCCTCGCGCAAGTGAAACGCAGAGCGAGGCCGCAGAAGCAGACTGGGCTTTTTCAACAGGCTGAAACGCATGATCGAATCATGCGTTGAACGGGCGGCAGCGTGTATCTCATGCCCAGTCTTTGAGTTCGTTTTGAATGTAGGCAAGCTTCATCAGCTGCTCGACGACCTCGTCCGCGGTGAGCAGCCTGGTATTGGAGGAGTTGAACTCCGTGAGCACGTTTCGCTTCGTGCTGCCCTCGACGAAATACTTGTCGTAATTCAAATCGCGCGTATCGGACGGCACGCGGTAGTAATCGCCCATATCCATCGCCTGTTGGCATTCCTCGTTGGTCAACAGCGTTTCGTAGATTTTTTCGCCGTGACGCACGCCGATGATCTGCACGGGGTGGTTCTCCCGTTTGAAGACGTGTTTGACCGCTTCGGCCAGCACGCCGGTGGTGCAGGCGGGAGATTTACGCACCAGGATATCGCCGGTCTGCGCGTGGTGGAACGCATACATCACCAGTTCCACGGCCTCTTCCAGGCTCATGATGAAGCGGGTCATGCTCGGGTTGGTAACGGTGACGGGCAGCCCCTGCTTGATCTGGCTGATGAACAGAGGGATGACGGAGCCGCGCGAGCACATGA
Source organism: Bacillota bacterium (assembly GCA_043824045.1). Taxonomy (GTDB): domain Bacteria; phylum Bacillota; class Clostridia; order Christensenellales; family Aristaeellaceae; genus CAXXOK01. Next base: position 2,782 of record JBDRTL010000266.1, on the reverse strand, counting down.
CGTTTCCGTATCGCGTGCCGCAGATCAGCGTCTGGCCGGCGGGAATGGTGCGGGACTTGGCCACGAACACCTTTTCCATCATGGCTTTGGAGGTGCCCATGGCGTTGACGGGATAGGCGGCTTTGTCGGTGGACAGGCAGACGACTTTCTTTACGCCCATTTCGATGCAGGCGGATAGCACGTTGTCCGTGCCGATCACGTTGGTGCGCACGGCCTCCATTGGGAAGAATTCGCACGACGGCACCTGCTTCAGGGCCGCGGCATGGAACACGTAATCCACGCCGTAGAGCGCGGCGAGGACGGAGTCCTTCTCGCGCACGTCGCCGATGTAGTATTTGATTCTCGGATTCTGGTATTTATGCCGCATGTCGTCCTGTTTCTTTTCGTCGCGGCTGAAAATGCGGATTTCCTTCACGTCCGTCGTGGTGAACAGGTTGAGCGCGGCCTCGCCGAACGAGCCTGTTCCGCCGGTGATGAGAAGCGTCCTGTCATTGAACATTGCCTGCGTTCTCCTCGCTGTTTTTCAATACATATCCCGTCATGCGGTGCAGCACTTCGCGGTACGCGCCTTCCGCGTCGCCCAGATCGCGGCGGAAGCGGTCGATATCCAGCGGTTCGTGCGTGCTCGCGTCCCAGAAACGGCAGGTATCGGGCGAAATCTCATCAGATAATAAAACATCCCCATGGAACCGGCCGAATTCGAGCTTGAAATCGATCAGTTCGATGTTGATGCCGCTTAAGATATCGGTGAGAATATGGTTGACCTTTATAGCGATTTCTTCCATCGTATTCAGTTCCTGCGCCGTCGCAAGGCCCATGGCGGTGATGTGGGTCCGGTTCACCAGCGGATCGTCCAGGTTGCGGTCTTTCAGGCAGTACTCGATCACGGTGTTTTTAAGCCTTGTGCCCTCGGGATAACCGATGCGCAGCGCCAGACTGCCCGCCACGATATTGCGTACCTTGATGACCACGGGGATGATGTCCACCCGGAGCACCAGGCTTGAGCGGTCGTTGATGCGGCGCAGGAAATGGTTGGGGATGCCTTTTTGCTGCAGAAGCGTAAAGATATACTCGCAAAGGAGATTGTTGATCTCGCCTTTGCCGACGATCTTTCCGATTTTCAGCCCGCGGAACGCGATGGCTTCGTCTTTGTAGTATACGACGGCTTCGTCGGGATTATCGGTGGCATAAATGCGCTTGCCCTTGCCTTCCGCGATGATCTTCGTAATCCCCATATGCCCATCCTTCCGCAAAATTGCGTGTCCCGAATAGATTTACATATTGTAGCACGATTCACAGGGTGATGCAAGAATGGCGGCCTGTGCGCGGTTTTGCGGCAGCTCTGATTTGGCGATTAAAAAAGCCGCCGGAGATATGCTCAAAACCGCCGCGCCGCGCTTTGATGGAAAGGCGCGGATATGGTATACTATATGGGTGTGCTTGAGGCGTTCATCACGCGCTTTCAAAGGAGTGAACCGGATGCGGCAGGAAACAAAAATGCTGAAAATCGCCGTGGCGGGCATGGGCTACGTTGGGCTTTCCAACGCGGTGCTGCTTTCGCAGCGAAACGCCGTGACCGCCGTGGATATCGTCAGGGAAAAGGTGGAGATGATCAACCGCCGGAGGTCGCCCATCGCCGACCCGGAAATTGAGGACTACCTGCAAAACCGGACGCTTGCGCTCACCGCGACCACGGACGCGGCGGCCGCCTATAAGGACGCGGATTTCGTCGTCGTCTCCACGCCGACAAACTACGACCCGGACAGGAACTTTTTTGACACCTCGTCGGTGGAATCGGTCATCGGGCAGGTGACGGACGCAAACCCGCAGGCGGTGATCGTGATCAAATCCACCGTGCCCGTCGGCTATACCGAAAGCATCCGCGAAAAGTATCGCGGCGGCAATATCCTCTTTAGCCCGGAATTCCTGCGCGAGGGCAAGGCGCTGTACGACTGCCTGTATCCGTCGCGCATCATCCTGGGCGTGCCCGCGGGTAATGAACGGCTGCAAAAGGCGGCGGAGATTTTTGCCGGATTGCTGCGGCAGGGTGCAGTCAAACAGGATATTCCGACGCTCTACATGAACCCGACCGAAGCCGAAGCCGTGAAGCTGTTCGCCAATACCTTCCTTGCGCTGCGCGTCTCGTTTTTCAACGAGCTGGATACCTATGCCGAGGTGCGAAGGCTGAATACGAAGGCCATCATCGACGGCGTGTGCCTGGACAGCCGGATCGGCGGCTATTACAACAACCCGTCCTTCGGGTACGGCGGCTACTGCCTGCCCAAGGACACCAAGCAGCTGTTGGCCAACTATGAAAGCGTGCCCAACAACATCATCTCGGCGATTGTCGAGGCCAACCGCACCCGCAAGGACTTTATCGCCCGGCAGATCCTGGACAAAAAGCCCAAACTGGTTGGCGTGTACCGCCTGACCATGAAAACGGGGAGCGACAACTTCCGCCAGTCGAGCATTCAGGGCATCATGAAACGCATCAAGGGCAAGGGCGTCGAAGTGGTGGTGTACGAACCGGCGCTTTCGGAGGAAGTCTTCTTCCACAGCAAGGTCATCCGCGATCTGGACGCGTTCAAGGCCATGTGCGACGTGATTATCACCAACCGGATGCACGGGGAGCTTTCGGACTGCGCGCACAAGGTATACACGCGGGATCTGTTCGGCAAGGACTAGAGGGTGCCCGCACACCCTTACGAGGTTGACAGCATTCCGAACGTAAGGCATAATGATCGTTGGTGCTTTGATACGCGGAACGCACGAAAGGGGAGCG
>JBDRTL010000265.1:0-2647 GCA_043824045.1 Bacillota bacterium | reverse complement strand
CACCGATGAAACGGCGGGAATATGCTCTTTTTCGCGCCGCCGCATGCTCTTTTTCGCGCCGCCTCCCCCCTTTACATCCGGGGCAAATGGGTGTAATGTTACACCTGCAAAACAGCGCTGCGAACGCTGGTGTTCCGGAGGCCCTATGGATACGTACCGACGGATTTTTTCGTGGCTGAAGCCTTACCGATGGAAGCTGACCGCCTGCATCGCGTTGCTCACGCTCGTAACGGCGCTGCGCATGATCGTGCCCTACATCACCAAGTCCGTCGTCAACGACGTGCTGCCAAACCGCGACATGACGCTCCTTTTGCAGCTGTGCGTGGCGCTGGTCGCGGCAACCGTCATCCGCAGCGTGATGATGTACAAACGCGGTATGTTAATTGAAGACGTGTCCCAAAGCGTGGTGTACGACCTGCGAACCGGCATCTTCGGCCATATGCAGGAACTGCCCTACGCTTTTTACGATACCCACCATATCGGCGAGATCATGAGCCGGATGACGGGCGATATCGAGGGCGTGCGCATGCTGATCGTCAACGGCGTGGTGGGCGTGATTGAAAACTTTATGATGTTTACACTTTCGCTGGTGGGCATGAGCCTGATGTCCTGGCGGCTGACGCTGGTGATGGTGTGCTTCTGCCCGGTGATCGCCGTGGTGGCCTGGCGGCTGCACCGCCGCATCCGCCCCGCGCATATGGCCGTGCGCGAGCAAAACGCCGTGCTCAACACCCGCACGCAGGAAAACATCGCCGGCGTCCGCCTGGTGAAGGCCTTCGCCCGCGAAACCTACGAAAAGCAGTCCTTTGCCAAGGATAACCGGCTGGTACTTGACAACAACCTGCGCGTCACCCGCATATGGAGCACCTTCTTCCCCCTGCTGGATACCATCGCCAGCCTCGCCATCCCGGTGCTGATGGTGTCCGGCGCGGCCATGGTGGCGCAGGGAACGCTTGACATCGGCACGCTGATCGGCGCGACGGGCTTTGTGTGGATGCTCATCGCCCCCATGCGGCAGGTGGCCCAGTTCGTCAACCTGACGGCCAACGGCGTGGTCTCGTCCGAAAAGCTGATCTATTATCTGGATCTGGGTTCGCGGATCAAAAACCCGCCGGAACCGCACAAACCGCAGAAGCGCGAAGGGCGCGTGGATTTTGACAACGTGACCTTCAAATACGGCGACCAGACGGTGCTCAAGGATATCGACCTGCACGTGGAGCCCGGGCAGATCGTCGCCGTGATGGGCGCGACGGGCATGGGCAAGACCTCGGTGGTCACGCTGCTGGGGCGCTATTACGACGTGGTGCGCGGCAGCCTGTCGGTGGACGGCGTGGACGTGCGCAAGCAGGATTTGCAGAGTTTGCGCGACGGCATCGGCGTGGTGATGCAGGAAACCTTCCTGTTTTCGGAAACCATCGCCGACAACATCCGCTTCGGCCGTCCGGAGGCGACGCAGGCGCAGGTGGAGGCCGCCGCGCGCGCCGCGCAGGCGGAGGAGTTCATTTTGCAGTCCCCGCAGGGGTACGACACCGTGATCGGCGAGCGCGGCATGGGGCTGTCCGGCGGGCAGAAGCAGCGCGTGGCGCTGGCGCGCGCCATCCTTTACGATCCCTCCATTTTGGTGCTGGACGACGCCACCTCCGCCGTGGACATGGAAACCGAAGCCGAGATTCAAAAAGCCCTCCAGCAGGTGCTTAAAGGCCGCACCACGTTCATCATCGCCCACCGCATCTCCTCGGTGCGCAAGGCGGACCAGATCGTCATATTGCAGGACGGGCTCATCGCGGAGCGCGGCACGCACAGGGAATTGATGGCGCTAAACGGCATCTACGCCTCCATGTTCCGCGACCAGACCCGCGATTTTGATACCACCCGAAAGGCAGGTGACGACGCATGCCGCGGCTGAGAAACCTGGACGACGAGGTGATGGAGGCTCCGTTTGACAAACGGCTGTTCATGCGGGTGCTTGCTTACCTGAAACCTTACAAAAAAAAGATGGCGGCCGCCCTGGCGCTGATGATCCTCGCCGCGGGCGCGTCGCTGTTGAACCCCTACCTGTTAAGCCGCGCGGTGGGCGCGCTTTCCAAAGGGGATTTTTCGAGCATTCCGCTGATCTTCGGGGTGATGGTGACTTCGGTGGTGATCGGCGGCATCTGCCTCAGGCTTCGCGTGCGCACGATGGATTTTTCCGGCCGCCGCGCAATCGCCGCGCTGCGGCAGGATTTGTTCGACCATATCCAGTCGCTGTCGCTGCCGTTTTTCGACAGCCGCTCGGCGGGTAAAATCATGGTGCGCGTGATCAACGACGTCAACAGTTTAAACGACCTGTTTACGGGCGGCATCATCAACGTGCTGGTGGACTGCCTGACGCTTTTTCTGCTGGTGGGCATCATGTTCGCCCTGCACTGGAAGCTGACGCTGGTGGCGCTGTGCACGCTCACGGTGCTGGCGACGATCATCCTCAAGCTGCGGCGCAGGATGCGCAAAGCCTGGCAGGTGGTGCGCATCAAAACCAGCACCATGCACGGCTACCTGCACGAAAGCCTTGCCGGCATGCGCGTCACCCAGAGCTTCGTGCGCGAAAAGCTCAACAAGGAAATCTTTGACGAAACCAACTTAGACATCAAAAAAAGCTGGCTCTCCGCGG
>JBDRTL010000264.1:0-13160 GCA_043824045.1 Bacillota bacterium | reverse complement strand
CGGAGGGGCCGGAAATCCGCGCGCTGCTGGAGGAATACCTATCGCCGTATCTTAAAAAGCCCGTGAAGGCCGTGGTGCTCGGGTGCACGCATTATGTGTTTTTAAAGCCCGCGCTGCGAAAATACCTGCCCGCGCACATTTTGCTGATCGACGGCAACGAGGGCACGGCGCGGCAGCTGAAAAAGCGCCTTACGCAGCAAAACCTGTTATGCGCCGCGGGAAGCGCGCCCGGAAATGTGGAATTCCATTCCACCCTAAAGGACGCGGAAATCATCTCCAGAATGCAAATGATGTTTCAATTGGCGCTCGCTCAAATCCGGGACAGGTAATCCTTCGGCCCGATTTCGTATATATCATTCCCCATGCAATCGATGGCAACCACAAGCGGCAGATCTTTCACGGTCAGCCGCTTGATTGATTCCGTGCCTAAATCCTCATAAGCGACCACTTCGATGCTTTCGACGCATGCGGACAGGTATGCCGCGCAGCCGGCGGGCGCGGCGAAGTAAACAGCGCCGTTTTCCACAATCGCCCGCCTGACGTTTTCCCCGCAGTCGCCCTTGCCGATGATGGCCTTGAGCCCTCGCCTGAGCAAAGCGGGCGTGAAGGCGTCCATGCGCGCGGAGGTGGTGGGGCCGATGGCGCCGCATACGCGGCCGGGCGGCGTGGGCGTAGGGCCGGTGTAGAAAATCGTTTGTCCCCATAAGTCAAAGGGAAGCGGATCGCTGTTTTCGATTGCCGTGATCATCCAGGCGTGCGCGGCATCCCGCGCGGTGTAGACCACGCCGGACAAAAGCACAGGTTCTCCCGCTTTCAGCCGCGGGATGAACGCTGGATCGATGGGCGACGTACAGCGTATGGCCATGATACTCTCCTTACAGATAAGCTGTCGCGCAGCGAGTGGCATGGCAGCCGACGTTCACGGCCACAGGCAGCCCCGCGATGTGCGTGGGCGCGGTTTTGATGCGGACGGCCAGCGCCGTGGTCTTCCCGCCGTAGCCCTGCGGCCCGATGCCGGTTTGGTTAATCAGATGCAGCAGTTCTTTTTCCAGCGCGTCAATGGCGGGATCGGGATGGTCGCCTTCGTGCAGCTCCACCAGCGCTTCCTTGGCCAAAAGCGCTACCTGCTCAAACGTACCCCCGATGCCCACGCCGAGAATCACAGGCGGGCACGGGTTCGCCCCTGCGATTTTTACGGTGTCCAGCACGAAATCTTTGATTCCCCTGATCCCGTCGGCGGGGGTGAGCATTTTCAGGCGGCTCATGTTCTCGCTGCCGAAGCCCTTGGGCGACACCGTCAGCTTGATCCGGTCACCCTTTACCAGCCGCACGTGCAGCGCCGCGGGCGTGTTGTCGCCCGTGTTTTTCCGGTTCAGCGGATCGGCCACGACGGACATGCGCAGGAAACCGTCCGTATAGCCCTTGCGCACGCCCTGGTTCACCGCGTCTTCCAGCGTGTCGCCGACGATATGCACGTCCTGCCCCACCTCGCAAAGCACCACTGTGAGCCCTGTATCCTGACAGATCGGAAGCCGCGCTTGCTCCGCGATTTTGCAGTTCTCGCAGATCAGCGCAAGCGATTCTTGCGCGGGCGCGTAGGGTTCGTTTTGCCGCGCTTGCGCAAGCAGCCTGCGCACCTGCGCGGGCAGCACTGTGCAGGCTTCGATGCAAAGCCTGGCGACGCAATCCGCGATCTGCTCCGAGTGAATGGTCTTCATCCCGTACTACTCCCGTCTAGTCCAGCGCGATGCGCACAATCTCGCGCGGATTATTCCACCGCGGCACCGCCACGCGGTTGCTCGCGCCCGCCGAGATGATCATACGCTCATGCACGCCTTTGGTATATTGGGGAAACATCCCCTGCCCCGAGGAGTACACCCCGCGGCCGAATATCCGTATCTGCCCGCCGTGCGAGTGCCCCGCCAGCACCAGATCGACGTCCGTGCCGCGCAGGTACCGGAAATAATCCTCGGGCCTGTGGCTCATTAAAATCTTGCAGCCGTCCTCCGCCGCAAACGCGGGCAGGATATCCTCGTACCCGTATTTAAGCGGCCGGTACCAGCATCCGATCGCCAAATCGTTCAGCCATACGTAGGCGTTGAACAGGAACGTCGCGCCCGTTTCCTCCACGCGCCGCGCGAAAGTGCGAAACTCCTTGAGGCGCATTTCGTGGTTGCCCACCCCGACAAACGTCGGAACGACCTGCGCCGCCTCCTGCAGGAAGGCGATCGCGCGGCCGTAGCTCTGCCGGTACGCGTCCGCCGTGTCTCCCGGCAGCAGCAGCACGTCGGCGTCACTAAGCAGCGGTAAAATATCCGCATACAGGTCGTCGTGCAAGTCGCTGACAACCAATAGACGCACGGGCTTTGAAAGCTTCCCCGTATGCCAGGAATAATCGGTGATGTTCCGCAATGCCGTGCCTCCGCGCTTCTCAAGTATCCCCCCTGTTATTCGATGGTCACAGCGGGTTACTCCTGCTTTCACGGAAAACCCCGAAAGACAAAGATAGGCAAACCGGTGAAAAAGTAGTATACTGTGTACGGGAAAAACCGCGTATTCGGCCAGTATACACTCAAGCGCTTCCCAAAGAGCATTACACTTCATTCCATACCGAACGATCTATAGAAAAGAGAACTGCCGGACAATAAGCATAGCATAAAACAAGAGAAACTATGAAAATTCCATCGGATCAATACATCCTCAGATACGGATCTCCCGTTCCCATGCAGAATTGATGCCTATAGAAGATTAACCGTATACAGGTATTATGTTACAATGAGAAAACCGAATACAGGAAGGGGATACTATGACCAGAGTTGCTGTGTTTATAGACGGTTCGAACTTCTTTTACATGCAGACAAAGGATTTGGGGTATTTTTTAGACCCCAAAAAGCTGCTGGAGTTCGTATCGCAGTTCGGCGAAGTCACGGACGCCTATTATTATACCGGGGAAGACGATCTGCAGGACAACAAACAGCGGGCATATCTGGACGCGCTTTCGCACATGGGTTATTCGCTGGTGACCAAGCGCATCAAAACCATTTTTGACGCGCAATCCGGCAGCACGCGGCGCAAGGCCAACCTCGATATCGAAATCGTGCTGGATATGTTCAACGCCATCGACAACTACGATATGGCCGTGCTCGTCAGCGGCGACGGAGATTTCGAGCGCGCGCTCCAGCTTTTAAAATCCAGAGGCAAGCAGTTCAAGGTGCTGGCGACGGATAACTTCATCGCCTCGGAAATCCGCAGGATCGCGGGCATGCACTACATCAACCTGTCGGATATCGCAAACCAGCTTCGAAAAGATTGAAAGACGGCAAACAGGGTGCGCGGCCGCATGCCGCTGCGCCCTTTTTTTGATTACATCGCTTTCACCGCTGCCCAGATCTCCGCATCCGCGGGGATGCCGTTTTCCATGCTGTCGCGGCGCACCGCTATCATGTGCTGGCCGGGATAGGTCACGGGCTTGCCCGCCTCCCGGGGCATAGCCGACTGCATATCCAAAAGCGTCGCCTTTACCTGCCCGGCGAATGCCACGCCGTTTGGCAATTGGCTGACGTCGATGGCGATGAACACCTGACTGACGCCCGTTTCGCGGGGGAAACCCCCGATCTCGCGGGTGGAATTTCCGCCGCTCAAAGCCGCCGCTATCAGATCCAACATCAGCGCAAGCCCCGAGCCCTTCCAATAGCCCATCGGCAGCGCCTGCTGGGTTTTCAGGATTTCAGCGGCGTTGCGGGAAAGCCGCTGGTTTGTGTCAAACCCGCCGTCCATGGGCAGCTCTTTCCCCTGCCGCGCGTAGCTTTCGAGCTTCCCGTACGCAAACATCGACATCGCGATGTCCAACAGCACAGGCTCGTCCCCGTTGGGAACGGCGAACACAATCGGGTTGTTGCCGAGCTTGGGCTCCCGTCCGCCCCACGGCGGCATGTTGGGCAGCGTGTTCGTCCATAAAATGCCGATGCAGCCCGCCTCCGCCGCCATCAGCCCGTAATTGCCGGGGCGCATCCAGTGGTTGTTGCTATGAAGCCCCACCACGCCGATACAGTTTTCCTTCGCCAGCGCGATGGCGCGCTCCATCATCGCGTAAGCGTTCAGATTGCCGATTCCCCGGTTGCCGTTCCACCGCTCCAGCATGCCGATCCTTGCTTCAAACGAAGGCTCGGCGTCTACCTTCACGTCGCCCATTTCGATGGCGCGGATCAGCGCGGGAAAACGGTTCAGCCCGTGCGTATCGATGCCGTCGCGGCTCGCGTCCGCAAACAGCTTCGCCGACAGATCCGCGCGTTTTTCCTCCACGCCGTATTTGCGCAAAACGCGGGAATACTCCCGAACCATCTCGTCGTATGCTATCCTCATTTCCATTCCTCCCCTATGCGCCGATACGATCAGTGTACCACAGTTTGCCATGCGGCAAACAGCAAACCGGAATGGTTTTATATGATGTGGCCGCGCAGGCGTTTTATGCAAGTCCGCCGCGTTTTGCAAAGCGCCGATGGGCGCCGTGGAGGACTGCTGGAAAACGCGGGCAGGCGCGGACGTACGGATAAACGCCGTGCCGAAATCGGACAAACGCCTGAACGCGTAAGGAAAACCGGCCTTCCGACCGGGTTTTGCGTGACCGAAGTAAAGCCCCATTGCGCATCCGCGCGGAATTGGGTAGAATAGACCTGACGGCAGGCAGATTGCAAAGGAAGTGTGTATATGATTAACGTTGCGATTTTAGGCCCGGGCGGTATCGCAGTGAAAATGGCCAAAACGCTGGCGGGGATGATCGCGCAGGGCAACGAGGGCGTCGCGATGTACGCGGCGGCGTCCCGCGACGGCGAGAAAGCGCTGCAGTTCGCCAGGGAATACGGATTTGAAAAAGCATACGGCTCCTATGAGGAAATGCTCAAAGACCCGGACGTGGACCTGGTCTATGTCGCCACGCCGCACTCGCACCACTATGAGCACATGAAGCTGTGCCTTAAGTACGGCAAGCATATCCTGTGCGAAAAAGCCTTCACAGTCAACGCCCGCCAGGCGGAAGAGGTGCTGGCCGTCGCGCGCGCAAAGGGGCTGTACGTGGCCGAGGCCATCTGGACACGCTACCTGCCCTCCCGCAAAATGATCACAGATTTGATCGCAAGCGGCGTGATCGGCGAGCCACGCATTGTGACCGCCAACCTCGCCTATGTGCTGGACCATATCGAGCGCATGAGAAAACCCGAGCTTGCGGGCGGCGCGCTTCTGGACTTGGGCGTGTACGCGCTGAATTTTGCCTCCATGATGCTTGGCAAGGACGTCGCCGATATCCAGACCACCGCGCGGATGCTGGAAACGGGCGTGGACATGCAGGACTCGATCACGCTCACCTACGCGGGCGGCGAGATGGCAATGCTCTGCGCGGCCATGAACTGCGCGGGCGACTGCCGCGGCGTGGTATACGGCACGAAGGGCACCCTGACCGCGGACAATATCAACAACCCGCGGATCATTACCGTCGTCCCGTACCTTAAATCCGAAGAAACACGCGCCTATCCTGTTCCCGAACAAATCACCGGCTTTGAATACCAGGTACAGGCTGCCGTGGACGCGATTGAGCGGGGACAAGTGGAGTGCGAAGCCATGCCGCACGCCGAAACCATCCGCGTGATGCGGCTGATGGACGATATCCGCGCCCAGTGGGGAATGGTCTATCCGGGCGAGTAACACCGGTTCGCGATAACGAAAAGCCGCCGGATCCGGGTTTCGGATTCGGCGGCGGTTTGCATTCTATGGGCGTTAGTTTCCCGCAACGCCCGAAAAGCTCAAGTCGATGCTGCCGGATACCGTATCGAGCGTGAGCGTCTTCGCCCTGCCCGCGGCGTCGCTTTGCAGGTTGCTCTTCCCGGATACGGTATGGGCGCGGACGCTGTATTCGTCGCGCACGCCGTTGACGGTTCCCTTGACCGCGCCGGACGTGCTCCTGAGCCCGATCTTGCCGGCGGTCAGGTTCTGGCAGTCGATCATGCCCGAAACGGTCTTCGCCGTAAACGCTTCGCTGTCCGTGCCGGACGTTTTCACAGCGCCGCTGACGGAGCTGAACGTCATGTTCGAGCCGGTCGCCTGCGATACGTTCATCGTGCCGCTTGTCGTCTGAACGGCGATCTCGCCGCCTGCGGTCAGGCCGTCCACGGTGATGCTGCCGGAAGCCGTCTGGAGGGCGACGCTGCCCTGCGCTGCGCCCTTTGTAAGCGCCACAGAACCGGAAACGGTGCGGATGCCGATGTCCTCCGCGGCGTTGACGGCGTTTACGATCACGCTGCCGGAGGTGTTGCGGATCTCAACGCCTTCCTTGGAACCGATATCCCTCAATTCGATCTTGCCCGATACGGACGTCAGGCTGACGGCCTGGAGCGCCGGGGCGTTTTCCACGGCGACGGCGCCCGACGCCGTGTGCACGTCGAGGCTGCCCGTGAAACCTTCAGGTAATTCGACCTCCAGCAGGTATTCGTTCCTGACCATCGGCATGAGCAGGAGGGACTCAAGCCAGTTGGCGCTGATACGATAGTCGATCGTCAGTTCCCCGTTTGACACCTTCGCCTCATACTCCACGTAGTCGTCCGTCTGCCACGTCAGGTTGATCTGATCCCCGGCCACGGGGATGATCAGGACGTTGGGAGAATCGGTTTTAATCTGGATGCGGTTGATGTCGGATACAGCGTAAGATTGGTTTTCCATGATGTAGCTCCCTTCCTTTTGTTTCCATACGGCGCGGCCGATTCCCAGGATCACCGCTCCCGCCGCGATGCACAGCAGGGCGATAATCAGCAACTGTTTTCTGTTGATTTTCATTGTTCGTTCCCTCTTTTCCTGAACAGATTGTTTTTCATTTTCATCCAGAGTTGTTTGGTCAGGCGGGCAAATTGCCTGGTCGCGTACAGGGAGACCATGAACGCCGGCGCCGCGCATCCCGCACAGGCCAGCGCGCTTCCCAGAAAGATCAGCCTCAGACCGACGCCCGGGAAAGAGAAGAACCCGACGCAACTCAAAAGAGCAGCCGCGGCGCTGGACGCGCCGACGGCCCACAGTGACAGCGCCACGGTCCAAAGCACGATGAACAGCGTAAGCAGTACGGTGAGAAGCGCGGCCAGAACCGGAAACCATACGGGAAAGCCGAACACAAGCAGCAGGATTGTCAGCAGGCTGCGGTTTCTGCGCTCCACCCGCGATTGTAAAAGCACCTTGATCGGGGTTTCCGCGATGATCCGCTCCACGATTTCATCCATGCTTCCCAGCCTCTGGATGGCCTCTTCCTCGCTCATGCCGTCCTCCATGCTGTCGTCAATGATCTCGGCATAGAACGCGTAGGCCTTTTCCCGTTCCGCCTGGGGAAGCGGCGATAAGCTCTGGAGAAGCGCATGGAGAAACTCGTGCTTGTTCATAGCTTTGCCACCTCGTTTTGAATGTATTGATAAATGTCGGCAATCCCTTCCCATTCCGCAATGAATTGCGTAAGCCTCTCCCTGCCGATGCCCGTGATCGCGTAGTATTTCCGCAGCCTGCCGTTATGCTCCAGAGACTGAGCGGCAAGATACCCGGACGTTTCCAGCCTCTTTAAAATCGGGTACAGCGTCGACTCCGATATTTTAACCACCGGCGCCAGGCTTTTGATGATCTGATATCCGTAGGAGCGGTCTTTCACAAGCGCGCTCAGCACGCACGCCTCCAGCACTCCCCGTTTCAACTGCGCATCCATCCAATACCCCCCAATGCATGATACTATATTTCACATAGTATCATCTGTCAACGAAGATTGGATTAGAATCAAATGAGTTTTTCTAATCCGCATGAGAGAAGTTCCGGCGCGATCGGCCGCCTGTATCCCGTATAGAGATGCATGCAACCAAAAAAGCCATCCCCAAAAGGAAAAGCTTTTTTGCTGTCAGACATTATCGCTGTTCGTCCGCCAAAACGATCCACGCACCCGCTTCGTCCCGAACGCCGGTATGCATGGAGCGATAACCGGTGTCTGTGAGCGGCACGGACAGCGCCCGGTTCGTTTGGCGTTTGCGCCGGAACGGAATATAAACCTTGCGTTTCGGATTGCTTATAATTGAAGGCTTTCTTCGAAAAGCCTCATGCATTCGCCGGCAACTTGCGTATCGTATAATTTCCCGGTGTTATCCGAGATTTCTTTCAAGGCCTGCTCAATACCCAAAGCGGGCCGATACGGCCTGTGCGAGGCCATCGCTTCCACCACGTCCGCTACGGCAATGATTCTTGCCCCGAGCACGATATCCGGGCCGGTGAGCCCGTTGGGGTAACCGGATCCGTCCATACGTTCGTGATGCTGCAGGATGATGTCAGCGATGGGCCAGGGGAATTCAACGTCCTTCAAAATATCGTATCCGGCCTGCGCGTGCGCTTTAATCAACGCGTATTCCATCGCGTTGATTTTGCCGGGTTTGTTGAGAATTTCCGAGGGTATGCATATTTTCCCAACGTCGTGCACAACCGCCGCCATACGGATGCCCTCCGCATCATGGTCTGACAGCCCCATGCGGATTGCAATTTTTCCCGCAAGCGCCGTTACCCGTTCCTGATGCCCGGCCGTATAGGGATCCCGGAGCTCGACCGTTTTAGCGACCAATTCCACGGCTTTTTTCATTGCGTTCAGCAGTTTGTGCTCGGCTGCCTCCCGCTCCTTTTCGGCAAGCAGACGCTGGGTGATATCCGTAGCAAATCCCACCAGGACCTGCTTGCCTTCAATCGTCATTTTCGTCGCGTTCACGTCGGCATACACCGTTGTTTCGTCTTTCCTCATGAACGGGATTGCGGAGGACAGGGTTTTGATGCCATGCAACTGCGCCTCAAATTCCGAAAGCACATACTGCATATCGCTTTGGGCATGGATGTCCGCGATCGACAGCATGGAAAGTTCTTCCATGCCGTATCCAAGCATTTTGCAGGCTGCCGGATTGGCATAGTCAATTTTCCGCGTTTTGATATCCACCATGATGATCGCTTCGGAGGCAGACTCGAAAAGCGTTCGGTATTTCTTCTCGGAAGCCGTCAGTTTTTGCAGCGTACGCTTGTATTTTTTTTGAAGCCTCAAAGAGGTCAGCCCATACGCAAGATCGTTTGCGAGTTCTTCCAGAATTTTGATTTCCTCCGCAATAAAAGCGCCAGGCTCGCAGGAAAATATGTTGAGCGAGCCAAGATTGTTTCCGCCACAATCCAGAGGAAGCGCTATGAACGATTCATAGCCAAGCTGCTTTGCGCTCTCCATCCACAGAGCAGGCCGCGGATTGTTACAGAAATCACGGACTAAATACGGTTTGCCCATCTGAAGGGCTTTCATTACCGGACAATGGATTCTTCCGGAATCTGTGCATAGCAATTTACCTAAAAAGTCGCTTCTGTCACCCCACTGCGCGACCGGTGACAGGCAGGTTTTCCCCTTGTTTTGCAGGCATGCCCAGGCAAATGCATAATTCCCGATTTCAACAATGCTTTCGCATATATCCGAAAGAAGCTCCGGTTCCGAAACGCAGCGCACCAAATGCCCGTTGCAGCTGCTTAAAAGCCTATTGGCCCGGTTGCTGATGAACAAGGATTCCTGCACCTTGATCAGCGTATCGATGTCCGTGTGCGTCGCTATGATGCGAAGCGGTTTCCCGCTTTTATCCCGGGATAAAACCAGCCCGCGGGAAAGTATCCACTTGTACCGTCCGTCTTTGCATAACAGCCGGATTTGCGTGGAATGCCTTGAGGTTTCCCCGCTGCTTAATTTCCGCAGTATTTCCGTAACCGTTCCCTTATCATCGGGATGAATCCTCCGGAAAACTTCTTCTATCGTATTGCCGATCTCGCCGTCCTGATAGCCCAGCATCGCTTTCCATTGCGGCGAAAAAAAGACCGTGTTGGTTTGGCAATCCCAGTCGAAAATACCGTCGCCTGCGCCCTCCAGCGCAAACTTCCAGCGTTCCTCACTCGCCCGTAAAGCGGCTTCCGCTTCCTTGTGCGCGGTAACGACTTCCGAAAACAGCAGTATACCGCCAATCACTCCCTTTGCGGTATACCAGGGCCGGACCTCCCATCTTACCCAATCGACCTTCCCGTCTGCCCGAATAAATGGTTCGGCTTCCGATTTTTCCGGCTTACCCTTCAGGCATCTGCGGTGAATCGCCTTCAAGCGCTCCGGCAGTTCGGGGAAAACGTCGTAATGCGAACGTCCAATAACGTTTGGATCGGTTATCCCATAATCGGTATAGAACCGGCGGCTTACGGACAGGTACACCATATTGCGGTCAAACATCGCGATGGAAGCGGGCGCATGTTCGATAAACATGCGGAGGTTTTCCTCACTTCTTTGCAGACGCTGCTGCGTTATCTTGCGCTGCGTTATATCAACCGACAGAATAAACAGCCCCTCAAGTGCAGGCTGTATGCTGAGTTCGAAAACCCCGCTCTCTCCGTTGGGGAAGATGAAAACATTCTCCAGTAACATGGCGGATTTCTGTTCCATGCAACCCCGCAGCGCGGCAAACATCTGTGTATCCTCAATGCCGGGATACACTTCCATCATCGTGTGTCCAAGGAGTTCATCCCTTGTTTTTTGACTGTGCCGTACGGCAGCGTCGTTGAGATACAGATACCGCCACGCGTGATCCACAATCTGGCAGCCCTCAATCATATTGTCCAGCGTTTGTTTATAGCGCTGATCCAGATTGTGCAGCAGTGCTTCGGCCTCCGCCTGTTTGGTTACGTCGCGGATAAAAATCGCGGTTCTTTTGCTGCCGTCTAGAAGGTGGAACTCCGTTGTTCTCACAAGCCCGAAAAACGGCGCACCGTGGCCTCTGATCAAACGCGCCGCGCTTTCGTTTCCGATATCCGGGTTCTTACTGCCCTCAGCCTGCGGGCTGGATTGGGCAGAACCGATCAGGGCGTGAAAGCCTTCGGAACAGATCTCCAGTTCACTCTTCCCAAACATGCGGCACGCCGAAGGATTCGCCGCGATGATTTTATCATCAGAAACAGCCAATAAAACGGCATCGTCAGTATTTTCATATATATGCCGGCATATTTCTTTGTCGGGATACATTGAAAAGCTGTCTGGCAAATCATTGTTCAAAGCTATGCCTCCTCATATGAAATTCCGGATCATGAAGGTCAACCGCATCTGCTGATACATATATCATACTGCAAGTAGGCATAAAATTCAATATATCGCTCACGTAACCGGATCGTCACCCCCGCCGCAGGGCATTGCGCCGCTGCGCGACGCGCGCACACGCCGCGCACGTGGCCCCGGAACCCTTCAGGCGCCGCGCAGCGTATCGAAATAAAGAACTGCTACAAGCATGTAAGCCTATGACAATTTCATCATCGATTCTTTGCCGGGCAGACACAGTCCGATACACCGTTCAGCGGTTTTGTCTGATCACAGGGACAGGAACCCCGGAACTCTTCTGTGAAAACGCTACTCCAGATCGTCTGCGAGCATCTTTTTATATTCCCTGTTGTGCTTTACTGGACAATGGGTTTTGTTGTAACGATGCCTGCGTACGAAATAGAGGATCAGGTGGACCGCCGCGGGCGAGCACACGAAGCCGATTTTCAGGATCAGCGCAATGAACCCTGCGCTGCCGAACTCCGTCAGGAACGAGCCGAACGCTTCCGTCTCGGGAAAGGCGCTGAGCAGGTTGAGCAAAAGGAATACGCCGGCCGCGCAGCCATACACCACGGGCAGAATGAGACCGTGCCACGCATTTTTCCGGTACGAAAGAAAATATTGCAGCCCGAAGCTGAGAACCGTGAGCGCAGCGATACAGATAAACCAAACCATCAGGATTCCCCCTTTGTTTCGCGATAGGCGCGGATAATCGTTTTCGCGGCGTCCAGGTCCATCTTCTCATCGATGGCCATGTGCCTGACCAGGCCGATGAAGGCGTCCTCCTCCGCGCTTTCGGACATCTTGATTTTTTGAATCAGGCGGTCCAGCCGTAGCCGCACGGTGGGATACGAAACCGCGTATACCTGCGCGATTTCCTTGAGCGAGCCGGATGCCAGAATAAACTTTTTGATAAAATTAACGTCTTCCATGTTCAAATCGGACAGCCAGGTCGTTTCATATGCCATAACACAGCCCCCTTACGGAGGATAGTATACATAATATTGATTGATGTGTCAATTAAAATTTCAATATTATTAATACTGAGTTCAATTATATTTATTTTCAACCAGACGACGTGTAATTTTCCGATCAGCTGCTCTTCTATTCATTAATAAAAGACCGCCAATTATATACGGCAGTCCGCTTACACATCCGTGTATACGATCACAAACCGCCGCTATAGCACGCTTCAAAGGAGCAGCCGACAAATTCAATCAGTGCTCCGCGTCGTCTTTAGCAAAGCTGGCGGTGCTCTTCCTGGTGAGAACAAACCCGCGTTTCGCAGCAGCTGGACGGAAGGCGTATTGGCCTCCGGCATTCCGGAAACAAGCCTGCGCTGCTTCAGCCCGTTCTTTGCGTGCTCCATCACGGCGGTCACGGCTTCGCTTGCGTACCGGTTACCCTGATATACTCTGTGGATGCAATACCCAAGGTTTCGCGTTTCCCGTCAATCCGGTCCAAGGCGACAGTGCCGATTACTTTCGTTTCGGCTCTCAATTCCACGGCGAAAGCCTCGCCCATGCCCGCGAAGCAGGCAAGCACGCTTTGCAGGCTCTCTTCATCGGCTGGAAACCGCTCGTCGAACGCGGCATACGCCGACCGCATTTTATCCTAAATAATCCTTCAAATCCCCCGGCGCGAACTGCCGCAGAGCCAAACACGCGGTTTCCATACCCGTTCTCCGTTGCATATCGTCCGAACTCCTGCTGTTCGATCCCCATACGCTGCGCAATACCGCGCCACAAGCGGCGGGAAATACAAACAGCAGGAACAGACACCCCCTAGTACATTACAAATCCGGCGTTTTGGTATACAATAGCGGCAAAGCCGCCTGGCAAAAGAACGGGCCGCCCTGACGGATGCCGAACCCTGGCAACAAACGGAATGTAGGTTTGTCAAACATATTGGACAGTGTAGGTACGAAGGAAGTCAACAGGGGATAACCAGTTCAGGGGGCGCATGGGGAGATTGTTGGAGCGGTTTTGGTGTGCAGCGAGCTGCACACCAAAGTCGT
>JBDRTL010000263.1:0-3667 GCA_043824045.1 Bacillota bacterium | reverse complement strand
GCCAGAGAAACCGTATCGCCTGAGTTGTTGTAGATTTCAACCCAGTCCACAACCTCGCCCGTATCGTCGGGAATGCCGACCTTCGGATCGGGGCAGATCTCATTGATGATCAGCGAACCGGTTTCGCGGGCGTTCTCCGCGCGGTAGGCAAGGAAGCCTTCCTCGCTGTTGACAAAGCCGGGGCTGTAGAAATCCGTGACCTCGTACACCTTTTCACCGGCGCTGCTGATGCCCGTGAGCGCGAAGCTCTGGTCGGCCACCATGGTCGGCACGGTGACCTCGTCGATCAGGTACAGGTCCGGGTCGTACAGATAGAGCTTTTCGCCCACGGACGAAATTTTGAACTTGCCGTGGAACGGCAGAGAGGGATCGAGCTGGTAGCTGTTGGTCGCAAACACGATCACGTATCCGCCCGCCTTGAGCTCATAGGAAGGGAACGGGAAGGTGATGCGGTCGTTTCGATTGGTAATCATCACGCCCTGCAGGTTCAGGTCCGCGCCGGTCCCGTTGTAAATCTCCAGCCAATCGGAAAACTCCCCGTTTTCGTCGGGCACCGCGGCTGAGTTCGCCGCCATCACCTCGCTGATTACCAGCCCGTCGTACATGGTGCTGCCGACGCGCCTGCCGGCCTCCTTGGGAAAGACGACGTACATCAGCCCCAGGATCACTACAAACTGCGCCATCAGCGGCAGGATGGAGAGCAGGCGGGATTTTCGTTTTCGAGGCGCGTAATCTTTGGTTGGTCTTTGCTTTTGCTGCTCGCTTCGGGGCATTTCTAAGCCTCCTCATCCGTTGACCGGAAGACCGTCAACAATTAACAGAATTATAACACATTGAGCCCTGCCTGCAAACAGCGGGCAAGGCTTTCCTATCGTCAACAGCTGTAAAACTTACTGATTGACCGCGTGCCTGACCAGCTGGATAAACAGCGGGTGCGGCCGGTTGGGGCGCGAGGCATACTCGGGGTGATAGAGCACCGCGCAGTAGAACGGATGCCCTTCCAGTTCAAACGCCTCGGCATACGCGCCGTCTGCGCTCACGGCGGCCAGCTTCAGCCCCGCGCTCTCCAGCTTTGCGATGTATGCGGGATTGACCTCGTAACCGTTGGAATGGCGCTCGCGCGCCGTGTCGCTGCCGTAGGCGTTTTTAATCTTTCCTTCGTGAAAGCGGATGTCCATGCCGCCCATGCGCAGCATCGGCGCGTCCGTGCCGTTGAGCTTGCGGCCCTGGGGCATGTAGACCACCGGGTGCGGGGTGCACGGGTCGACTTCCGTGGAATTCGCGTCCTTCAGGCCGAGCAGATCCTGCGCCGCTTCCGAAAGCGTCAGCTGCATGCCCTGGCCGATGGCGAGCATCGGAATCTTGTTCTCCCGCGCGAATTTCGCGGCGACCATCATACCCTCCGCCCCGCGCGTCTCATACCCGCCGGGCAGGATAAACGCGTCAAACGCCGTGAGCATCTGGCCGGACGTCTCTTCGTCCAGGTCTTCGGAGCTGATGGTGGCGATATCTACGTTCACGCCCTCCGCCGTGCCCGCGTGGCGCAGCGCTTCCAGCACCGACAGATAGGCGTTCAAAGAATCAGGATACGCGCAGACCAGCGCCACATACACAGTGTCCGTCGCTGAAGCCTTGCGTTTGAGCATTTCCGTCCACGCGCTCAAATCGGCCTTCCGGTCTTCCAGGTGCAATTCGTCCAGCACGATCTTCGCCAGCCCCTGCTTTTCAAGCCCCATGGGCAGCTCGTAAAAACTGTCGGTTTCAAGGTTCTGAATCACGTTTGAGGCTTTCACGTTGCAAAAGAGCGCAACCTTGTCCTTCACTTCGGTGGTCATGTTCTTTTCCGTGCGGCAGATGATCACATCGGGCTGGATGCCCATGGAGTGCAGCACCTTCACGCTGTTTTGAGTGGGTTTGGTTTTCAGCTCGCCCGCCGTCGCGATATAGGGCATCAAAGTGACGTGGATATAGCAGCAGTCGCTCAAGCTTTCGCAAATCCACCGCATCTGGCGGATGGCTTCCACATAGATCATCACTTCCATGTCGCCCACCGTGCCGCCGATCTCCACGATCTGGATATCCGCGCCGCTTTTCCTGGCGACGTCCTGAATGCAGGCTTTAATCTCGTCGGTGACATGCGGGATGGCCTGTATCTTCGCGCCCTGATACTCCCCTCGCCACTCCTTCTCCATGATGCGCTTGTGGATGCGCCCCATGGTATAGCTCGAATCGCCCGTCAGCGTAACGTCCACGATGCGCTCATAGTGCCCGATGTCCAGGTCCGCCGCCGTTCCGTCGTCCGTGATGAAGCTTTCCCCGTGCAAAAGCGGGTTCAGGCGCGAGGGCTCGGCGTTGTAATAGATATCCAGCTTGAGGAGATTGGTATGATACCCGCGCGAATGCAAAAGCTTGCCAAGCGCCGCCGCCGTAATTCCCTTGCCGATGGAGGACACGACGCCTCCGGTGATAAACACATATTTCATCGTCCGTCTCCCCTATTGCGAAATATCCATCAGTACGAGCCTGGGTAATTCGCCGATTGATTTTTGGGTGAACCTCAGCCGCATCTGCGGCTCTGGGCAGCAGCCCATCAGCCGGATAAACTCCGCCTCGGTTGCGATGCCAAGGTCCACGCTGAACCGGGTCTGGTAATGCATCGGGATGGTGACGCGCGGCTTTAAAAGCTCCACGCACCGGTACGCCCGCTGCGCGTCCAGTGTGAAGGTGCCGCCGACCGGGATGAGCAGCACGTCCGGCGTGCCGATCGCGGCTTGCTGCCGCGCGTCCGGCAGGTGCCCCAGATCTCCCAAATGGACGATTTTCAAATCATCGGCCTCTATGGAGAACACGACGTTCTTGCCCCGCCGCAATCCTTCATGATTGTCATGGAACGTCGGGATTCCCGTAATGACGATTTCCTCCGTCGGCGTATAGTAACCCGCTTCATCCAGCACAACCGGCCTTCCTTCCACGATCTCCAGCGAGTCGTGGTCGTAATGGTGGTGGCTGATGGTTACGATGTCCGCCGCAAGCGACCGCCTGGGATACCGGCAGAAACTGCCGTAGGGGTCCGTGAGGATGATGGCGCCGCTGTCCAGCGTGATGGTAAACAGCGCATGCCCGAAGTAACGAAGGATCATGTTCGCGCCTCCTCTGCCCACTCGCTGAGCCAGGTATCAAGAACATGCGAAAGCCCCGAAGGAAGGGGTTCGCCGCGCCTCAGTTTTTCCGCGCATCGCGCAAGCATCTGCGGCGCCAGCGCGATCAGGCCGTCTTTCCGGCCGTATTGCTTGAGCGCCGCGCGGATCAGCTCCATCGGCTGAAGCTCAAATTCCGCCGGATGCCGGCTGAGCAGCCGTGCCAGCGCATACACGACGTGCAGCCGTTCATCGTCCGGGAACGGCACACCGCCTAAGTGCGGAAACGAGTAAAGCAATTCCTTCCACCGCGCAGGCTGCAGGTCGATGCAAAGCAGGTTGGCGGAATCGGTCTCCGCCGCAAATCCATGCTCCCGCATCGTATGCTGTATGCGCTCCAGCGTTTCTTTGGGAACTCTGCGCGGCGCGTCGCTGACGTATAGAGTTTGATCCTGCCCGTACAGGCGCAAAAACCCCTGTTTGCCGAGAATTCTCCGGAGTTCCTGTGCGGGCAGCGGGTTTCTCATGTG
>JBDRTL010000262.1:0-4744 GCA_043824045.1 Bacillota bacterium | reverse complement strand
GTGGCAGAACACATCCACGCTGTTGGACGATCCCGCGCCGTTCATAAAGCGCGGATTGGAGAACATATTGGCCGTGCCCCACAGGCACTTGATGCCGGTTTCCTTCATCTTCGCCAGCATGTAATCGGTAATCTCGTCCAGGCGGGCGTTGGTTTCCGTGAGCGTATCGGCTTCGGGAACCAGATCGGCGTCGTGGAAGCAGAAATACCCGATGCCGAGTTTCTGCATGAACTCAAAGCCCGCGTCCACCTTGGCTTTGGCATGTTCCATCGTGTCTTTATTTTTAGCGCCGAAGGATTTATCCGCCGTGGGATCGCCGAATATATCTTTGCCCGCGTTGCCAAGCGCATGCCACCATGCCAGAGCAAACGGTAAATGCTCGCTCATTTTTTTGCCGAGGATCATGCGGTCGGGATCGTAAAATTTAAAGGACAGGGGGTTTTTGGAGTCCGCACCTTCAAAATGAATCTTGGGAAGTTTTTTAAAAATTTCAGCCATGTGGTTTCCGCCTCTCTCTTGAGATCCAGAATGTATATTTTGGTATTTATCCGTTATTGTGCGCGAGCACATCATAGGATGATTTTACAGCATCCCGCCGTTCTTTGTCAATGATAGAATTTTTCAATCCTGAGATAAAAAAAAGAAAACGATGTGTATCACAGGTTTTCCAGAATGATAATCTGATGCTCCATGATGATCCGGCTGCCCTGCTTGGGCGTGCCGGAAAGCAGGATGTCAAACGCGGCCATCACCGATTCGTACCCCTGCCGCAGCGGCTGCTGGCAGATCACCGCGCGCACCAGGCCCATGCGCATCATGCTGACGGTCGCCGGCACGGTGTCGAACGCCACCACGCGGATGCTTTTCTCAAGCCCCATGTCCGTCACCGCGCGGCACGCGCCCTCCGCACCCGCCGCCACGATGAAGATCGCGTCAATCCGCGGATTCCGCTTTAGCATCGCAAGGGTCATGCGGTAGGAATGCTCCGTGTCGTCCATAGCGCTTGCGCTTTCCACGATGGTGATATCCGGGCAGACGTTGCGGATATGCCGCTCAAAACCCTCGCGCCGCTGGTCGTGCCCCAGCAGCATACTCACGCCCGTGACGATGCCGAGGTTTGCCTTGCCGCCCGTTACGATGCGCATCACGCCCGCAGCGGTCACGCCGCCCGCCGTGTAGTCCGAGCCCACGTAGCAATTGCGGCAGGTGTTCTCGATGTCCGTATTGACGGTGACGGTGGGAATGCCCCGCTCCGCCAGCTCGTTGATCTTTCTGGATATGCGGGCGTCGTTGATCGGCTGGATGACAAGCGCGGAGATGCCGGCCTTTTCCAGCTCGCCGATCAGAGCCAGTTGGCGGTGCACGTCGTACCCCCGCATGGTTTTGAGGATCACCGTAACGCCGTAATCCGCCAGTTCTTTCTCCGCCTTGCCGAACCCATCGATGACGTCGTCAAAGAACGGGTTCCCTTCGCTGGAAACCACGATGCCGATGATCGGGGTGGTTTTCTTCAGCGTCAGCGCTTTACCCGCGATGTTTTTGGTATATCCCAATTGCCGGATCGTCCGGAGTACGCGCTCTTCCGTCTCCGGTTTCACCTTGCCGCGCCCGTTAAGCACACGGTCAACCGTTCCGCGGCTGACCCCGCACAGGTCGGCAATCTGCTTGATTGTCACCCGGTAAACACTCCCTGTCCGTACGAATGCTATCATCATAGCGTTAACATGGGCAAATGTCAATTTTCCCGGCGCTTTCTCCGGCTGCTTCACATCACTGAAAAGCGCAGTCAAACGGATGTCCGGCCATCGGGCAACCGGGGCTTGTTATCCTTCCCGCACCGCCGTTTTCCGCCGTCACGCACACAGTTTTTTACTTTGGATGAAACAAAATATTTGCTGAATCCTATTGACAATGATTTCACGTTGGGCTACAATACATATGCATACTTCCGATGAGACATAGCTTTAAATATTCATTTGTTTGCATACGTTTCTGAATATCAGCAACTTTTGTTTGTGGCCGCCTTTTGAAAAAATCAAGTGTTCATTTCTACCTTTTGCTATAATGTGCTCGAGCACTTTCTCCGTTTTCCGGACTGATGCAAGCATCGGTCTCGAAATAAATAGAAAAAAGGAGTGTATTCAAACATGAAAAAGGTTCTCGCACTCGTATTGACCCTCGCATTGGTCCTGTCAGTGGCCGGCTCGGCCATGGCTGCCGGAAAAGTCGGCATTTCGATGCCCACGAAGAGCCTGCAGCGCTGGAACGAAGACGGCGAATACCTGCAGGCGCAGTTCGAAGCCGCAGGCTATGAAGTGGAACTTCAGTATGCCGGCGACAATGACGTACCCACCCAAGTTGCGCAACTGGAAAACATGCTCC
Organism: Bacillota bacterium; assembly: GCA_043824045.1. Taxonomy (GTDB): domain Bacteria; phylum Bacillota; class Clostridia; order Christensenellales; family Aristaeellaceae; genus CAXXOK01. The sequence goes on along the minus strand of JBDRTL010000262.1, from coordinate 2,362 downwards.
TGAACGGCTGCACCGTGTTGGTCATCACCGCCATTGAGTCCACCGCTCTGGGCACCGTGCTTGCCACCGCCAAGGACATGGGCGTCAAGGTCATTTGCCATGACCGCATCATCATGGACACGGATGCCGTCGACTACTACGCGACCTTCGACAACTTCCAGGTTGGCGAAATCCAGGGACAGTATGTCGTGGATACGCTTAAACTTGCCGAAGGCACAGGCCCCTTCAACATCGAGTTCATCGCGGGCGATCCCGGCGACAACAACGCCACCTACTTCTTCAACGGCGCCAAGAGCAAAGTACAGCAGTACCTGGACAACGGCCAGCTGGTTTGCGTCAGCGGCCAGACGAGCTTTGACCAGGTTGCGACCCCCGCCTGGACGACGGCCACTGCGCAAGCCCGCATGGATGATATCATCGCGGCCTTCTATGCCGGCGGCACGCCGCTGGACGTGGTCCTCTGCTCCAACGACTCCACCGCACAGGGCGCCACCAACGCGCTGGTAGCCGCCGGCTTTGAAGCGGGCGAAGGCTACCCGATCATCACCGGCCAGGACTGCGACATCGCAAGCATGAAGAACATCCTGAAGGGCACGCAGTCCATGTCCATCTTCAAGGACACCCGCATTCTCGCGGCCCGTACGGTCACGATCGTCAACTCCGTCCTTGCGGGGACAGAAGTTGAAGTCAACAGCGTCGTGAACAACAACGTGTTCGACGTGCCCACCTACTACTGCACCCCGCTGTTCGCAGACATCAACAACTACGTAGCGCTGCTCATCGACACCGGCTACTACACGGCTGATGAACTGGCTGAGTAGTCGGCAATCCACCGTACGGACGCTTCGGAATTGATTCGTCCAAGCGCCGGGGAGATGGCGACCACTGCCATCTCCCCTTGCGGTAACTAAGGAGGACGCTTCATGGCATCAACGATCCTTCGGATGGAAAACATCACCAAACTATTCCCCGGCGTAAAGGCGCTGGACAATGTCAATATCGATGTGACGGAAGGCGAGATTCACGCCATCGTGGGTGAAAACGGCGCGGGAAAATCCACGCTGATGAATGTGCTCTCCGGCATCTACCCTTACGGGACCTATACCGGCGAAGTGTATTATCATAACGAGCTGTGCGCTTTTAAAACCATCAAGGACAGCGAACACCGCGGCATCGCCATCATTCACCAGGAACTGGCGCTGGTTCCCCACCTGAGTATCGCGGAAAACATGTATCTGGGAAACGAGCGGGAAAAAGCCGGCGTGATCAACTGGGATCTCACCAACCAGCAAGCCGCCAAATATATGAAAGTCGTAGGTCTGAAAGAAAACCCGCGCACGCTGATTAAGGACATCGGCATGGGCAAGCAGCAGCTGGTGGAGATCGCCAAAGCGCTGGCTAAAGACGTAAAGCTGCTGATTTTGGACGAACCTACCTCGTCACTCAACGAAAACGACGTAAAAAAACTGCTGGATCTCCTGATCGAATTCAAGATCGAGCATGGAATCACCTCCATCCTCATCTCCCACAAGCTCAACGAAATCGAATACTGTGCCGACCGTATCACCATCATCCGCGACGGAAAATCCATCGAGACGCTGGATAAAATGGTGGATGAGATCTCCGAGCCCCGCATCATCAAGGGCATGGTCGGGCGTGAAATGACCAACCGGTTTCCTCCGCGTCAGTGCTCTGCCAGCGGTGATATCGCCTTTGAGATCCGGGACTGGACGGTCTATCATCCCCTGTACGCGGATAAAAAGGTCGTGGACAACGTATCGATGACGATCCGCCACGGCGAAGTGGTCGGCTTGGCCGGGCTCATCGGCGCGGGGCGCACAGAGCTTTCCATGTCTGTTTTTGGCAGATCCTACGGGCAGAAAATATCCGGAACGGCGTTGATCGACGGAGAACCGATCCGGCTTTCAAATATCCCCCAAGCCATCCAGCACGGGCTGGCCTATGTGACCGAAGACCGCAAGGGCAACGGTTTAATTACCACAAACTCCATCAAACACAACGTGACGCTTTCGCGTATTGAGTTTGTCTCAAAGCGCGGGATCATCGACAAGGATTTGGAGGGTATACGCGCCAGGGAACAAAAGGAACAGCTGGATATCAAGGCTCCTACGGTGGAGCAGCTTGTCGAAAACCTGAGCGGCGGCAACCAGCAAAAAGTTCTCCTGGGCAAGTGGATCTTTGCCAAGCCCGATATCCTGCTGCTGGACGAACCGACCCGCGGCGTGGACGTCGGCGCGAAATACGAGATCTATCAGATCATCAATCAGCTGGCTTCGGAAGGCAAGGCGGTGCTCATGATCTCCTCGGAACTGCCGGAGCTGCTGGGGATGTGCGACCGTAT
>JBDRTL010000261.1:0-2165 GCA_043824045.1 Bacillota bacterium | reverse complement strand
CCGATGTTTGCGTCGGATCGATTTTTGGTTTCCGCCCTTTCCGCGCGGGTTATAATTGGTACGAAAACAGACATTTGGGCCATGAAAAATCCTTGACAAACAACCGCAGTTCATGCATAATTTACGAATAATTATTCAAGGGGGTATTGCAGTGGCGAACAAAGCGGCGATTCAAAAAGTGGTGCTTGCGTACTCCGGCGGGCTGGATACCTCCGTGATCATCCCGTGGCTCAAGGAGAACTACGGCGGCTGCGAAGTGATTGCGGTTTCGGCCGACGTGGGGCAGGGCGCGGAGCTGGAAGGGCTTCCCGAAAAGGCCCGCTGCACCGGCGCGAGCAAGCTTTTTATCGAAGATCTCAAAGAGGAATTCATCACCGATTTCATCTACCCCACCATGAAGGCGGGCGCGGTGTACGAGGGCCGGTACCTGCTGGGTACCAGCTTTGCGCGCCCGATTATCGCCAAGCGCATCGTGGAGATCGCACTCAGGGAAAAGGCCGACGCCATCTGCCACGGCTGCACCGGCAAGGGCAACGATCAGGTTCGCTTTGAGCTCGCCATCAAGGCTTTCGCGCCGGATATGGCGATCATCGCGCCGTGGCGCGAGTGGGAGCTTAAAAGCCGCGAAGATGAGATCGCCTATGCCGAAGCGCACAACATCCCCCTGAAAATCAACCGTGAAACCAACTATTCCAAGGATAAAAACCTCTGGCACCTCTCCCACGAGGGCATGGATCTGGAAAACCCGGCCAACGAGCCGCAGTACCAAAAGCCCGGATTTCTGGAAATGTGCTTGAGCCCCGAGCAGGCGCCCGACCGCGCGACGTGCGTGAAGATCACCTTCGAAAAGGGTATTCCCACGGCGGTGGACGGCGAGAAGCTTTCTCCCGTGGCGCTGATTGAAAAGCTGAACCAGCTCGGCGGCGCCAACGGCGTCGGGCTTGTGGACATGGTGGAAAACCGCCTCGTGGGCATGAAGAGCCGCGGCGTGTACGAAACCCCCGGCGGCACCCTCCTCTACCGCGCGCACGAGGCGCTGGAAACCCTTTGCCTGGACCGCGACACCCAGCACTACAAGGAAGTGGTCTCGGGCCGCTTTGCCGAACTCGTCTACTTCGGCCAGTGGTTCACCCCGCTGCGTGAGGCGCTGTCCGCGTTTGTGGACAAGACGCAGGAGTTCGTCACCGGCGACGTCACCCTGAAGCTGTACAAGGGCAATGTGATGCCCGCGGGGATTACCAGTCCTTACAGCCTCTATTCCGAGGAAATCGCCACGTTTAGCGAGGACGAGGTCTACAACCAGAACGATTCGGCGGGCTTCATCGCGCTGTTCGGGCTGCCTTCCGTTGTCAGAGCCAGGATGCTCAAAAAGGGTCAATAAACGATGTGCAAGGTATTCATCAACGGTTCCGGCGGCACCACGGGGCTCAAGCTTTGGGGCAGGCTTTCGCTTCGCCCCGATCTGGAGCTTTTGAGCTTGCCCGAAATCCTGCGCAAGGACGTGGCCGCGCAGGCGGCGCTTGCCAGGCAGGCGGACGTCACCGTGCTCTGCCTGCCCGACGACGCCAGCCGCGCGTTCATCGAAGCGCTGGACGGATGCCCCTGCAAGGTGCTGGACACCTCCACGGCCTTTCGCACGGACGCCGGTTTTGCCTACGGGTTCCCCGAGCTGTCCAACGCGCACGAGGAGGCTATCCGCAGTTCCAGCCGCGTCGCCAACACCGGCTGCCACGCCGCGGGCGCCATCGCGCTTCTGTACCCGCTGCGCACGGCGGGGGTGATCGCGGCGGACATGCCGCTTTCCATCACCTCGGTCACGGGGTATTCGGGCGGCGGCAAGAAGATGATCGCGGAGTATGAGGCGCAGGGCAGGGACGCCGCTCTTGATTCCCCCCGTGCCTACGCCGTCACCCAGAGCCACAAGCACATCCCCGAAATCGTGCGGGTCTGCGGGCTTTCGCGGCCGCCCGTCCTTCAGCCGATCGTCGCCGATTTTTACAGCGGCATGCTCGTGTCCATCCCCCTGCATCCGTCGCTGATGCGAAAGCCGCTTACGATGACAGAACTCACCGATGTCTACCGCGCGCATTTCCGATGCAAGCCGATGATGCGGGTACTCGACCCAAACCCCGAAGCCATGCTCGCCGCGAACAAGCTGGCCGGCA
>JBDRTL010000260.1:0-5707 GCA_043824045.1 Bacillota bacterium | reverse complement strand
GGTTTTCCCGCTCACTTTCAGTTGCAGATCATCGGGCGTGATGCGTTTGAGATGAATGGAATGCAGAATAGCATCCGGAATCGACGGGGCAACGGATGGCTGTGAAAGCAGCTCGGCAGCGGCTATGCCGCTTTTATACACGGCCTCGACGCGCATCAAGTGCAGATCGGACAGCAGTACCAGATCGGCGCGGCGGCCCACTGCAATCGCGCCGCGGTCACGCAGACCATAGTGCTCCGCCGTGTGATACGTCGCCATCGAGACGGCCTCTACCGGCGGAACGCCAAGCCGGATCGCCATGCGGACGTTATGGATGATATGACCGTCGCGGCGGATATCGTCCAGATGCTTGTCGTCGGTGCAGAACAGGAATCGGCGCGTGGACAGGCCTTCCCGTATCACGCCCTCCAGGATGATCTGGAGATCATGGGCGGCGCTGCCTTCGCGCACCAGAACGGCAAGCCCGGCGCGCGCCTTTTCAGCGGCTTCCGCAAAGGCCGTCGCCTCATGATCCGAGGAGATTCCGGCCGCGGCGTACGCCTGTAGCGCATTGCCCGAAACGCCCGGGGCATGTCCGTCTATGCTGCGGTATCTGAACAGCCTGATTTTATCCAGAACCGTTTTGTGTTTGCAAAGCACGCCGGGAAAGCTCATCACTTCCGCCAGCCCGAGTACGCGGGGATGCCTGAGGAACGGGCGCATATCCTCTGCGGTAAAAAACGCGCCGGATGTTTCAAATTCCGTCGCCGGAACGCAGGAGGGCGCCATATAGAGAATATCGCAAACCGCGCGTTCCGCCTCGGAAAGCATAAACAAAAACCCCTGCGCGCCGCACACGTTGACGATTTCGTGCGGATCGGCGATCAGGGTGGTCGTGCCCGATGGCAGCACCGCGCGGGATAATTCCGCGGGTACTGCCATTGAGCTTTCGATATGGCAATGAGCGTCGATGAAGCCGGGACACAGGAACAGGTTGGAACAGTCGATTTCGTGCCGGCCGTTATAGCTGCCGACGCCCGCGATGGTATCCTGGGTCACGGCAACGTCCGCCCGGACGATTTCCTGCGTGAACACGTTGACAACGCCGGCGTTTTTAAACACCGTGTCGGGTTCACGGCGGCCGGCGGCTGTATCGATCAGCGTTTCCATGCGCGGGGAGCGTTTGATCATATCAGAATCCGGTGATCTCGAACACAAGCAGTTCGGTGGCGGAGCCGTCCTCGCGCTCCTGCGACAGCAGTGCCAGCGCGCCGTTCTCGGACGCGGTCATTCCGATCGGCCAGGGGTAATCCGTACCCAGCAGGTCGTCGCAGCGGACACGGCCGAGGTATGTGCCGTCCAGGGCGAACAGCAAGTAGAACTGATAGAAGCCGTCCTGCACGAGGATGCCGTTTCCGGTCTCCACGATGCCCGCGACCGAGCTGATGGCCGAGTCTTCCATCCAATCGGCTGCGCCGAACGTCGCAAGCTCATTGCCGTCGAAGTCGTACATCGCAATGCGCGTAGCGCCGCCGGAAAGCGTGTCCGGTCCGGCAACGAAAACATGATCGGCGGTGATCGTGATGTAATCAGCCGAACTGAAACGTCCCTGCCGCGTGGCGTCGTCGGAAAGGTTCTTGAGCGTCCAGTCTTTCGTGGCGAGCCCGTCCGCCGTAACGGTGATCTTCTTCACGTCCGAGGACGACCAGTAGCTCAAGCCCCATAATCCGTCGGGGCTCATCGCCAGGAAGCTTTCCATATCGAAATTCTCCAGGGCTCCGTCTTTGAGCGTGAGCCCCTGATAGTAGCCGTTGGTGATGTACAGCAACCCATCCCATGTTGCGCTCAGGAACTGGTAATCGTCTTCCAGCATCAGCGGCTTGCCCGTGGCGGTCAGCATGCTGCCGCTGCGGTCCAGGGCATACAGCTTCTGCCCGGTTAGAATGTACACCGTATTGCCAATCACGGCGATGCTGCCGTTGTACGTATCCCTGGGAACGATGGATTCCCCGGCGGCCAGCCACTCAGCCTTCAGGTCAAACCCGCCGACGTTGATGGTGGTGGGGGAAGGCTGATAGGGAACGCCGTCTTCCGGCATCGGCGGATCCACATGCGGCGGATCCGGGATGGGGTAGGTGAAACGGATGGAAGCCAGGATATCGGCAAGGACGTCCTCAATCTTTTCGGGAGAGGAGATGTTGATACTGATTGTGATGGAAGCCTCGGGGATGCGCGCCGTGTAATCGGTATAGTACCAGTAATCCCCGTAGGTCGTTCCCTTGAAGGGAATCCCGCCGATCGTCACTTCGTCCAGCGCATCCCTGCCCGCCTGATACGCGTCATCCAGCAGGGTGTCCAGCTGGTTGCGATAGTAGACGACCTCCTCAACGCCGACGGTGATCCGCACACTGCCGACGGACCAGCCATTCTCGTCGTTCAGGTTATACTGCGCCGAATAGTACTGGTCCCAATTGTAGGTGTTGTACTCGTCCTGCACCCAGGTTTGGGGAAACGCGGCAGAGAAATAATCGCAGGTATAAACCTGCGGAAGGGCGGACACGCTGATGGGCCCGTCCGTGGGCTCCGCGCCGACTTTTTCGAAATTGATCCGGACAATATCGGTGGCATAGCACAGCGATAAAATCTGCGTTTCCGGATCCCAGAGCGGATCAAACAGCATGTAGCTGCCGTCCATAGTGATTGCGCCGTCCGCTTCACTCCAGGTGATCGTCTCGGCGTAATCCGGCGTTAGCTGCACGGAGCCCGTCCCGTCTTCATTGAGCGTCATCGTGATGCCGTCGGGGAAGAACAGGTTGATATCATACGAAACCCCGGAGGCAATGTAGGCGTTGCACCGCCAGGCGCCCGCGTATTCGAACTTCGGCGCCGTATCGTCCTTTCCGAGATTGACAAGCGTGGAGAACCCTCCCTGGCTGGTTTCGGCTCCGGCGCGGCTGAAATACATGGTTACGCCGTCGTCGACGTTCACCAGCTGGTCGTCCGTATAGGTGAACGCCACCACCTGATTATCCATGTTGACGGCGATGCCGCCGCCTGTCGGCAGCCAGGTACCCTCCTGCTGTGTGCCGAAGCTATTGAGCAGCACCGTTTGATCGGATTTAAGCTCAAAGCGGAGCACGTCCTGCAGGGTTTGCCCTTCGTATTCCGACAGCAAAACGCCGTCGCCCATATCTACAGACATGCAGACCCACTCGCCCGAGAAATCCATCTGCATGGCTATGGCGGACGGAACAGATACAACGGTCAGCAACAGGAACAGCATACAAACGAGGCACGCGGTTTTCTTCATGATTTATTCCTCCCAATATCAAAATTGGATTGACAATCGATCAACGGATCGCGGGTGCCGATCGGTTTCATTTCGCGGAAGGGAACGCGGGTGTTTCGTTTTGCGCCGGTAAAAGCTTTGAAGCGATATGGTTCAATGCGGTATATGCCAAAATACCGTCCCGTTAATTCGAATTGGCCGGCGCGGTGACTGCGAGGGCTTTCCATTGTGTGTAGCACTGAATAACGCCGTTGATGACGGCTGAGGAGCTGACCGTCGCGCCGCTGATGGTATCTACGTTTCCCTTGAGGGTCGGCATTTCGGCAAGCCCGACGAACTGATCGGTAAAAGTGGGGTCTTTCACCTGCGTGCCGAGCCCCGCCGTTTCCGAGAATTTGCTTCCGCCGACGGTTAAACCGGTGATCACACCCTGCGTATCTACGCCCAGGATAATCTGAATGGGGCCCGCATAGCCGGACACCGTGTTCTGGAGCACATACCCCAGCGTATCCTCGCCGGATTTTGCGATCACAATGCTGTCAAGCACGGAGTTCGCGCTGATCATGACATCTTCAAAGCTGCTCGCCTGCGGAAACACCGCGGTTCGCGCGGCCAGGATGGCTTTCACGCGCTGTTCCTCAATTGGCCCCTCTGTAATCATATTGGTTACCGCCAATGCCAGACCTGCGACCAGGGCGATCAGACACAGGATGAGCCAGGCTTGTTTCTTCACGATTGTTTCTCCTCCGCTTGTGTGATGGGCTGCTGGCGCAGGGTTTTTATTGGCGGGAAGTGCCGCATTAATGTTTTGGCGACCGTCCCGGTGATGATGCCCATCAACGCGCCGGCCGGCATCAATAATCCGAGATAAAAGACGAGCGACGGCGTCTGCAGGATGATCATCGCAACGGCCACCTGGCCGACGTTATGCGTCACGCCGCCCGCAATGCCCACGCCGACAGGGCTGACACCTTTTTTCCGAAATAGGATGCTCATCAGCGTCAGGCTGAGTATACCGCCGGCTACGCTGTAGGGTATCAGCATCGGATTGCCCAGCAAAACCCCCAGCAGCACGTTTTTGACGAGCATAAGCTGAAAGCTGATGGGCGCTCCCAGCCAGTACAGCGATATGATCAGCACGCTGTTGGAAAGGCCCAGCTTGATGCCGGGAATGGGGGAGACGGGCAGAAAGCTTTCCAGATAGCCGAGCACGAGCATAATGGAGACCAGCACGGCGGAAAACGCCAGACGGCGGGTTTGTTTCATGGCGCAAGCTCCTGACCGGGCCCCTCTTCCTGTGTGACCAGCGAGAGAACCAGTTTGTGCGGCAGGCAGATGATCTCGTTGGCCAGCGCGCGCTCCCCGATATTGTCCACCGTCACTTCACCCTGATGGATGCAATCATGATTATAACAATTTGCTTCCGTTACGCAAAACCCGCCGCTAAAAATCCGCACGATATTGTAATCCCCGTTTTCCTGCTCGATGCGGATTTCGCGATCTTCGTTCAGCGGGATAAGTTCCCCATCCTGCCCCGCAATGGAGACACGGAGGTAAGCCGCAGCGGATTCACCCTGGATCGCCCTGGGGCGCAGCAGATAGAGTGTTACACTCGCTACCAGCACGACGGCAAGGATGATGAAATCCCTACGCTTCATGAACCCTCCTGTAGATGATTCGGGGAAAATTTGCACACCTCATTATAGCATTACGAAGGAAGGGATTCAATGAAAAAACTATAAATATGCCCGAAATGTCAGCCGGAGGAAATTTATCCGGAAATGGTTTTTTGTCCATATAATCAATAGCCTCGTTTACGAGATTTCCCGGACAGGGGGGGGCGGTATTGCCGGGCTTCGTATAGCCCGCGGCTTGTCGGATAACAGGTCGATGACGCGGTCTGCGCAGGCCGCCGGTTTATCGCGCAATGAGGGCAAAGAAAAGGCGCACCGCCCGGTACGCCGCTATCCTTTTACTGATCCTTTTCCCACTCGGTCAGATTGTCCTGGATCGTCGTAAGGATTTCTTTTAGCGCAGTTCGCTGCTGATTGCTCAAACCTTTTGGCATCGGCCCGATTACGCTGTTGTTGATACTGCCGGACAATAAATAGTCCACACTCACGTCCAGCGCATTGGCCATGGAGACTAAAGTTTCCAAACTGGCTTTACGGGAACCGCGTTCTACGTGACCCACAAAGGATGTGGATACGTTCACGCGCTCCGCCAGCGTCTCCTGCGTCCATCCGCACTGCGTGCGTTGTTTTCTAATCCGGCGCCCCAGATCGATATAATCCATGGTGTGTTCATCCCCATTGTTAAAGTTTCGCGGTCTTTTCAGGAAAACCTGAAAAGCTACCAGATTTAAATATATCCAACTATACGGTGTTTGAAAAGTATCTGATAGTCGCATATAGGACCTAAAGACGCATGCCGAGTCAC
>JBDRTL010000259.1:0-2443 GCA_043824045.1 Bacillota bacterium | reverse complement strand
AGGTTGGCCGCGTGCAGCTGCTGCTGGTGGTAGACCTCCGTATCGCGGTTTAGTCGCGACGTAGTGCCGATCAACAGCACGCCGAAAATGAGCACCACGCAAAAACCCACCACCGCGTAGGCGAGGAACAGCTTATTCTTGAACGGTTTTATGGAAAAGAATCGTTTCATTCTCTATTTCGGATAGGCCATCGTCGTCATGAAGGACGCGGGCCCGTCGGTGGTATCGGCGCGCGAGTACTGCACGGTGACCGGCACGCTGGCCTTCACATGCGCGGCATACGGCACGCCCTTGGGCACGGGGTTCCCCGCAAGGTCCAGCTGCTTGTCCATACGGATGTGATGGGTGCGCCGCGCGGCGCACAGGACGGGGCACAGCGCCACGGGTTCGCGGGTCTCAAAGTAGAGCGTGATCAAAATCTCCGCGTCCGCATCGCCGGTGTTGAGCACGCAGATGCTTTCGTGGCTCACATAATGCTTGCTTGCCGTAATCTCCGGATAGTACATATCGGGAATCAGCCATTCCCGTTTGCCGATGTGCCACATAGCGTATGCAATTCCTCTCTCAAAATATGCTCTTATTATAGTACGGGCTTGGCCGCAAAGCAACCAAGCCCTTTGTGATGTCGATCCGTATTCAGTGACGGGGAGAGAATGCTAATTCCGATCCTGAATGCCGGATAGGTTGCGAGCTATTTTGGTTTCAATCGAGAAGCAGAAACGCAGTTGCAGCGGCGCTGCATCAAGTTTCTGCGACAAAGAGTGAAGGCAAAAGAGCCGCAAGATACCGGCGTGAAGGGTTGGGATTAGTATGATCAATACACGTCTTTCCAGTCGTCGATGTTCTCCGGCGTGAAGCGGAAGGGATCGCCGACGATGGTGAAGGGGTTGCCGTTCGCATCCGCCATAATGGTAATCGTGCCCAGGCGGCCGGCTTCGAAGGTCGCGCCGGCCACAGGCTCAAAGCCTTCCACGAGGCTGTAGGCGGCATAGCCCGCGCACAGGCCCAGATCGATGGGGTTCCACAGGTACATGCCTTCGCAGACGCCCGCGGAAATGTAATCGGCCATTTCGCTGGGAAGCCCGAGGCCCGTCAGCTTGATGACGCCGGTCAGGTCGTTGTCCTGAATGCAGTTGGCCGCGGCCGCGATGCCGACGGTCGTGGGCGAGATAACGCCCTTCAGGTCGGGATAGCTGTCGATCAGGCCCTGCATTTCCTGATAGGATTTGTCGGTCAGGTCGTCGCCGTAGGCGATGGTGACGAGTTCCATGTTTTTGTACTTCGCGTCTTTGAGTTCTTCCTGCATCCAGCGGATCCAGGTGTTCTGGTTGTCGTGGGTGGAAGCGGACGAGAGGATGGCAATCTGGCCTTCGAAGCCGATCTGTTCCGCGATCTCACGAACCTGTACGCGGCCGATGTTCTCGGCAACGGACGGATCGATGTTCAGCTCGCGGCCCTCGGGGAGCACCGCGGAGTCCCAGGAGAGGACATGAATGCCCTTTTCCATCGCGGACTGCAGCACGGGCACAACGCCGGCGGCATCGTTGGAAGAGATGGCGATCGCATCCACGCCCTGCTGGATGAAGCCTTCGATGATCTGGATCTGCCCTTCGTTGGAGCTATCCGCAGGGCCGTTGTGCACCAGCACGAAACCGAGGTCCCCGGAAGCTTCCGTGAAACCTTTGACAGCCGCTTCAAAGAAGGGGTTGCCGGTCTGCTTGTACACGACGCCGATGGTCATTGCGCCCGCGATGGCGGGAACGAGCATCACAAGCATGACGGCGACCAGTGCCAGAGAGAGTAATTTACGCATGGTTTGGTTCCTCCTTATTTGGATTTTATATCGCAACAGGGATTCGCGCCCTGCCGGATTCTTCAGGAATGCAGCGTCAAGAGCTGCTGGCGTTTCACCTCGCGGCGCTGCCTGAGCATCTGATAGAGATTGGGCAAAAGCACCATCCCGATCAGCAGCACGCCGATGGCGAGGTTGAGGATAAAGGAATCGTTAAAGGCGATCATCAGCCCGTTTTTCAGGCACGTCAGCAGGCAAAGCGACAGCAGCACGCCGATTACCGAGCCCTTGCCGCCCGCCGTAGACGCGCCCGAAAGCACCGCGACGGCGATTGCCTGCATCTCGTATCCGGCGGCGATATTGTACTTCACGGAGCCGGTGCGGCTTAAAAGCATGATGCCGCCGACGGCCGCCAGCAGGCCGTTCATCGTAAACACGGCCACCTTGATGCGGTCGGTTCGGATGCCGCAGTAGCGCGCGGCGACGATGTTGGTGCCCGTGGCATACAGGCGGCGGCCGAACACCGTGTGGTGCAGGAGAACGTCGAACACCGGACACACCGCAAGCAGGCACAAACGCATCACCGGAACGCCGCCTAAAACGCTGCCGTACCCCAGCGTCTTGGAAAACCAGGTCGGGAACCCGCCCGCC
>JBDRTL010000258.1:0-7018 GCA_043824045.1 Bacillota bacterium | reverse complement strand
AGGTCGAGGTTCCCCGCCCCGATCAGGGAAACGATGTCTGAAAGCGTCAGCCCGGCGGACATCATTCTCGCTTCGTCGACGGTCACGGAAATCACATGGTCCAGATTGCCGATGATCTCAAACCGCCGAAACCCTTCGATGCCGCTCAGCCCGTCCCGCACAGCCTTCGCCTGCTCGACCACCTCCCGGTTCGTCAGCGCGTCCGACGACAAGCTGATCAGCACGCCGGCCGTATCCGTAATGTTGGTGTTGACCTGTATCTGTCCGCAATTCCCGGGCAGTTTATTTTGCAGCGCGGCAAGCGCTTCTTTCAGCTGGCGGAACGCTTCCGTTTTATCGGTGGAGAACTTGAGCTCCAGCACGACCAGCGACAGGTTGTTGGAACTGAATGAAAACGAGGAGGCATACCCGTCGACGGCTTCCACCGCGTTTTCGATCGGCACGGTGACGTACGCGTCCACGTCCTTTTGCGACGCGCCGGGGAATACGGTGGTGATCATCGCGTACGGCACAGAAAAGTCCGGCGATTCCTGCTTGGGCATGGCGATATACGCAAGCGTTCCGGCCGCGATCACGAGAAACACGAAGAACAGGGTAATCTTTTTGTTTTTAATCAGGCTTTGGATCAGTTTTGCAAACATGTTTTATTCTCCTCTTCAGCGCAGGGCCAGGATCAGTTTGGTCCGCATAAACGGCAGGAACTGCTTAAGCGCGCGCAGTTTCAAGCCTTCGTCAATCCGTTCGGTTAAAATGCTGATGATCCCGTTGATAAACGCGGCGGCGAACGCCTTGACCAGGATTTCCTGTTCCCGCGTCGCAGCAGACAGGGTAAAGCTATATTTCGCGCGGAGTATCGCCGCGGACAGGCTTTCGATCACGTCCGCCTTCGTGGTCTCAAACTTCGTGCTGCCGCTCTTTTCAAACAGCATCACGAACACCTTCCGGTTTTTTTGGTACACCTTGATGAACGCCTCCATCTTCTTTCCGGAGATGTCCGCCTTCTCCTGCGCGCTCATGCGCGGCAGGTCTGAGACCCGCAACCCGAATAGCGCCTTGATCTCCGCCAGTACGGGCGTAATGAGCGTGGAAAACACTTCTTCCTTATTTCTGAAGTAGTGATAGATATTGCCCGCGGCAATGCCCGCGCCCATCGCAATCTCCTGCATGGAGGCGTTGCGAAACCCCTTTTCCAGAAAGCTGGCCAGCGCGCTTTGCAGAATTTTTTCCTTGACGGCCTGCTTCAGTATTTGCGGCATTAGTGAACCTCTATTCATTATTCATCGTAATTATAGTACGGTAAATCCTCGCTGTCAAGCGGCAAATACAATCTGCGCAATATTTCTTCCGACACATTGACATTTGCGGCAATTCATATTAACATAATAACGTTTCGTGTCGCTCTGGCGGCAAGAACTTACTGATCCACTTCCAGCCATGGAAGCAAAGGCCATACGGACAGCCGGGTCAACTGCCGAGTGCGGAGTATATCCGCAGGTTTGATTGCGTGCAAAACGCAAATTTTATGAGTTGGCTACTGAATAGCCAGTTGGTTACTTCATAACCAAGTGTACTTGGGTACACGCTTGTAAAACGGTCAAAAAGAGTAGGTAAAAGTAAGTTCTTACTGCAAAACTCTGGATGGTCCATACGGGAAGGCGGCGCGGACGGGATACCCGTTTGCACCACGAAATGCCTGTACACGCAGGCCCCGAATCCGATTACAAGATGTGCCTTACGTACAAGGCGCATCTTTTTTGTTTTGCCGGACGCGCCTTTAGTCAAAACAGGGAGGAACCGCATCGATGGATCATACGAAAACGCCCCTTTCGGACGCCCTGGAGGCCGTGCGCTCGGAGCGCATCGTGCCGTTTGACGTACCCGGCCACAAGCGCGGCCGCGGCAACAAGATGCTCACGGATTTTTTGGGCGAGCGATGCCTGAGCGTGGATGTGAACTCCATGAAATCGCTGGACAACCTGTGCCATCCCGTGCACGTCATCAAGGAAGCAGAAATTCTCGCGGCGGACGCGTTCCAGGCCGCGCACGCGTTTTTTATGGTGGGCGGCACCACCTCCGCCGTGCAGGCGATGATCCTCTCCACGCTTAAAAGCGGCGATCAAATCATCCTCCCCCGCAACGTGCACCAAAGCGTGATCAACGCTATGGTATTGTGCGGCGCCGTGCCCGTGTACGTCAACCCCGAAACCGACGCCAGATTGGGTATCTCGCTGGGGATGTCCTACGCATCGGTGGAGCGCGCCGTTGCCGGCACGCCGGACGCCAAGGCCATCCTCGTGAACAATCCCACCTACTACGGCATCTGCTCCGATATCGTCCGCATCACGAAGCTTGCGCACGCGCACGGCATGCGGCTTTTGGCGGACGAGGCGCACGGCACGCACCTGTACTTCGGCAGGGGTATGCCGGCTGCCGCGATGAAGGCGGGCGCGGATATGGCGGCCGTCAGCCTGCACAAATCCGGCGGCTCGCTGACGCAGAGCTCCTTGCTTTTATGCGGCGGTAAAGTCAACGCCGACTACGTGCGGCAGATTATCAACATCACACAGACAACCAGCGCAAGCTATCTGCTGCTGTCGAGCCTCGACATATCCCGCCGCAACCTCGCCCTGCACGGTGTGGAAATCTTCCAAAAGGTAACAAGGCTGGCGCGGTACGCGCGCGAGGAGATCAACGATCTGGGCGATTATTACGCATTCTCCAAAGAACTGATCAACGGCGACAGCATTTTTAGTTTCGACGAAACCAAGCTGTCCGTCAACACCCTGGACGTAGGGCTCGCGGGCATCGAGGTGTACGATCTGCTGCGGGACAAATACGATATTCAAGTCGAGTTCGGCGATCTTGGCAACATCCTCGCCTACCTGTCCTTGGGCGACAAGACCAAACACGTCGAGCGCCTGATCAGCGCGCTGTCCGACATCCGCAGGCTTTACAAGCGGGAGCGCAAAGGCCTTTGGGAGTCGGAGTACATCAGCCCCGAAGTGGTCGCTTCCCCGCAGACCGCCTTCTACGCAAACAAGGAGAGCGTGCCGCTTCAGGACTGCGCCGGCGGCGTGTCCGGCGAGTTCGTGATGAGCTATCCGCCCGGCATCCCCATCCTCGCGCCGGGCGAGCGGGTCACAAAGAAGATTATCGAGTATATCCGCTACGCCCAGGAGAAGGGCTGCACGCTCACCGGGCCGGAAGCGATGGATATCTCCAAACTCAACCTGGTGACGGAGGTGGCGCGGCATGGATGACCTGTGGTTCAGCGAATACCATACGCCGGACGTGCGGTTTTCCATCCGCGTGTCCGCGCAGCTGCATCAGGAGCAAAGCGAGTACCAGCGGATTTCAGTGTATGTGTCGCCGGAGTTCGGGCGTTTTTTAACGCTGGGCGGCGTGCTGATGCTGACCGAGCGTGACGAGTTCGTGTACCACGAAATGATCACGCACGTGCCCATGGCGGTCAATCCGCACATCCGTTCAGTGCTGGTGTTCGGCGCGGCGGACGGCGGCGTGGCCCGCGAGCTGTGCAAATACGATACGGTGGAAAAGATCGACATCGTGGAAATCGACAAGCGCGTAGTGGAAGTTTCCAAAAAATTCATGCCCAATACCGCCAAAAGCTTCGGCGATCCGCGCGTCAACCTGCACTATATCGACGGCTTGAAATACATCCGCCACAACCGCGAAACCTATGACCTCGTGATCGTCGATTCCAACGATCCCTCCGGTCCGGGTGAGGTGCTGTTTACCAAGGAGTTTTACGGCGGGTGTCACAACGCGCTGTGCGAAAACGGCATCCTGGTCAGCCAGTACGACGATCCCTTTTACCGCGAGGACCAGAAAATCCTCCGCCGGGCGCATTTCCGCATCGGCAGCGTGTTCCCCGTCAGCAAGGTGTATCAGGCGCACATTCCCACCTATCCGTCCGGCCACTGGCTGTTCGGGTTCGCTTCCAACCACCTGCACCCCGTAAACGATCTGCAGGCCGGGGCGTGGAACGCGCTCAACATCCAGACCCGCTATTACAATACCAACCTGCATGCGGGCGCGTTCGCGCTGCCCAATTATGTGGAGGAGGCGCTTCAAAGAGATGCATAAGAACGTCCAAACTTTTATCGGCTGCGATGCGGAATTTGCAAGCGCCGAAATCGTGCTGTTCGGCGTACCGTTCGACGGCACGGCGTCGTTCCGTCCCGGCGCGCGCTTTGCCCCCGCCGCCATCCGCGGCGATTCGTTCGCCATCGAAACTTATTCGCCGTATGCCGACCGCAGCCTGAGCGAGCTCAAGGTATGCGACGCAGGCGATCTGGAGCTGCCGTTTGGCAATGTGGAGAAAGTATTGTCATTGACGCAGCGGCGTACGTCCGAAATACTGGCCGCGGGTAAGCGGCCCGTGATGCTGGGCGGCGAGCATCTGGTTACGCTGGGCGCCGTACGGGCAATGATCCGGAAATACCCTGACCTGCACATCCTGCATCTGGACGCGCACACCGACCTGCGGCAGGAATTTTTCGGTGAAACGCTTTCCCACGCCACCGTGATTCGCAGGGTATGGGAACTGACGGGCGACGGACGCATCCATCAGTTCGGCATCCGCAGCGGCGAAAAAGCGGAGTTTGCCTTTGCCGACACGCATACGGACATGCACCGCTTCACGCTGGACGGTTGGGATGACGTCCTGAAAGCGCTGCAGGGCAAGCCCGTATATCTGACCCTCGACCTCGACGTGCTGGATCCGGCGTATCTGCCGGGCACGGGCACACCGGAGCCGGGCGGCGTGCCCTTTACGGAGCTTTTATCCGCCGTTTTGAAGCTGCACAAGGTACAACTCGTCGGCTGCGATATCGTGGAACTGGCCCCCCACCTGGACCAAAGCGGCGCATCGACCGCCGCCGCCTGCAAGATCGTGCGCGAGATCCTCTTGCAGATGAAAGGAGCGTAATTCCCGTGGGAAAATGTATGATCATCGGCTGCGGCGGCGTGGCCTCCGTCGCCATTCACAAGTGCTGCCAGAACAGCGGCGTGTTTGAGGAAATCCTGATTGCCAGCCGCACCGTGAGCAAGTGCGACGCGCTGAAGGAAAAGCTTTCCGGCGGCAAAACCAAAATCCGCACCGCGCAGGTGAATGCCGACAATGTAGACGAGCTTGTCGCGCTCATCCGCGATTTCAGGCCCGACGTGGTTTTAAACCTCGCGCTGCCCTATCAGGATCTGACGATCATGGACGCGTGCCTTCAGACCAAAACCCATTACGTGGATACCGCTAACTACGAGCCGCCGGACACGGCGAAGTTTGAATACGGCTGGCAGTGGGCGTACCGGGAGAAGTTCAGGGAGGCTGGCGTCTGCGCACTTTTAGGCAGCGGATTCGACCCGGGCGTGACAGGTGTGTTTGCCGCGTACGCGCAAAAGCATCACTTTGACGAGATCCACTATCTGGATATCCTCGACGCCAACGGCGGCGACCACGGCTATCCGTTTGCCACCAATTTCAACCCCGAAATCAACATCCGCGAGGTGACCGCGAAAGGCAGCTATTGGGAGAACGGGCGCTGGGTGGAAACCGAACCGATGGAAATCAAGCGCGAATACGATTTTAAAGAGATCGGCAAGCGCGATATGTACCTTTTGCATCATGAGGAGCTGGAGAGCCTCGCGAAGAATCTCAAGGGCATCCGGCGCATCCGCTTTTTCATGACCTTCGGGCAGAGCTATTTAACGCACCTCAAGTGCCTGGAAAACGTCGGCATGACCTCCATCGAACCCATCGAGTTTCAGGGGCGGCAGATCATCCCGCTGCAGTTCTTGAAAGCCGTGCTGCCCGATCCCGCGTCGCTGGGCCCCCGTACCAAGGGCAAAACGAATATCGGCTGCATCTTCCGGGGCGTGAAGGACGGTAAGCCCAAAACCTATTCCCTGTACAACATCTGCGACCATCAGGAATGCTACCGCGAGGTCGGCAGCCAGGCGATCTCCTATACCACCGGCGTGCCCGCGATGATCGGCGCGATGCTCGTGATGAACGGCACGTGGAACAAGCCCGGCGTGTGGAACATGGAGGAGTTTGATCCCGATCCATTCATGGACGCGCTCAATAAGTGGGGGCTGCCATGGCGGGAAGACTTCCATCCCGTATTGGTAGACTGATGGACGCGCTTATCAAAACCCTGCGGGCGCTGCCCACGCCCTGCTACGTGGTGGACGAGGCGAAACTGATCCGCAATCTGGAAATCCTGAAGTCCGTTTCCGAGCAGGCGGGATGCAAGATCCTGCTCGCGCAAAAGGCGTTTTCGATGTTTAGGGTCTATCCGCTGATCGGGCAATACCTCGCGGGCACAGCGGCCAGCGGGCTTTTTGAGGCGCGTCTCGGGCGCGAGGAAATGGGCGGCGAAACGCACGTCTTCTCCCCCGCCTATACCGACGCGGACTTTGACGAAATCCTGTCGCTCTGCGATCACGTCGTGTTCAATTCTTTCGCGCAGTGGGAACACTTCAAAGAAAAGGCTTTGGCCGCGGGCAGGCGCTGCGGCATGCGCATTAACCCCGAGTTTTCCACGCAGGAGCACGCGATATACGATCCCTGCGCGCCGTTCTCCCGCCTGGGCGTTACGCGGGCAAATTTCCAAAAAAACCTGCTGCACGGCCTCGACGGGCTGCATTTCCACACACTCTGCGAGCAAAACAGCGATGCGCTGGTACAAACGGTGGAGGCCATGGAAACCCTTTTCGGCGACATTCTGCCGCTGATGCGCTGGGTAAACTTCGGCGGAGGCCATCACATCACCAAGCCGGGGTACGAACTCCCCGCGCTGATTGAGTGCATCCGCAAATTCAGTGAAAGGTATGGTGTCGAGGTGTATCTGGAGCCCGGCGAGGCCGTCGCGCTCAACGCCGGATACCTCGTGACGCGCGTGATCGACATTGTGGACAACGGCATGCACATCGCCATCCTCGACGCCTCCGCCGCCTGCCACATGCCCGACGTAATCGAGATGCCCTACCGCCCGCC
>JBDRTL010000257.1:0-3953 GCA_043824045.1 Bacillota bacterium | reverse complement strand
CGGCCAGAAGCGACATGCCAAACCCGAGCGCAATCACGAAGAACACCATGCCGAACAGGCCGTAGATAATGCTGGGGATGCCGGCCAGCGTTTCCGCCGTAATGCGGATGGCCTTCACAATCAAGCTGCTGCGCCTGGAATACTCGCTGAGGAATATCGCGCCGCCGATTCCGACCGGCACCGCGATCAAAAGCGACATAAACGTGATGATAAACGTATTGATCAGGGAGGGCAGGAGGCTTTGGTTGTCCGTGGTGAACTTGATGGAGAACAGATCCCACGAAAGATTTGGGATGCCCTGCATGAGAATGCTGATTACAACCAGTAAAAGCAGGTAGACGGTGATGCCCAGGCACAGTATGGTCAGCAACCGGAGAAACGCCGATAACGGATGCCGGAGGATCCGCAGCTTCCATTCCGCGGCCCTTGTGCGGAGCTTTTGCGTCCGGGTTTGCTTTGCCAAAGCGGCAGGATTGTGTCTGCTCATGATTCCACCCTCCTGTTCAACAGCGAAAATAAGAGGTTAATCAACAAGATGAAGACAAACAGCACCACGCCGGTGGCGATCAGCGCTTCGCGGTGCAGATCGGCGGCGTAGCCCATTTCGGTGACGATGTTGGTGGTCAGCGTCCGGATTCCCTTTAATATGCCCGCGGGCATCCGGGCCTGGTTGCCGGCGACCATGACCACGGCCATGGTTTCTCCGATGGCGCGGCCGATGCCAAGCACCAGCGCCGCCATAATGCCGCTTTTTGCCGCGGGAACAACGGCCTTGAACACGCTGGTCTCCTCCGTGGCGCCCAGCGCCAGGCTGCCCTCAAAATACGATTCAGGCACGGCTTTGACGGAGCTGTACGTCAGCTGGATAATCGTGGGCAAAATCATCATCGCGAGCAGAATGGACGCCGTAAGGATGCTGAAACCCGTGCCGCCAAACGTATTCCTGATAAACGGCACCAGCGTGCGGATACCGAAGAACCCGTATACGACGGACGGGATGCCCGCCATCAGCGCGATCATCGGCTGGAGAACTTTCATCATCGGCCTGGAAGAAAACCTCGCCATGTAGATGCCGCCGAGAATGCCGATCGGCCCGCCCAGCAGGATGGCGCCGGCGGTTACATAGATGCTGCCCATGATCATCGGCAGAATGCCGAAGATATCCTGCAGAGGCTTCCACGTTGTTCCCGACAGGAACGAGAACACATTGACTTCCTCAAAGAAGGGGATACCGGTCATAAATAAATAAACGCAGATCAACAGCACCGCGGCCACGCAAACGCAGGCCGATGCCATGAAGACCCAGCGCATCGCATTCT
This sequence comes from Bacillota bacterium, assembly GCA_043824045.1. GTDB lineage: Bacteria > Bacillota > Clostridia > Christensenellales > Aristaeellaceae > CAXXOK01. The sequence continues at coordinate 2,634 of JBDRTL010000257.1, read as the reverse complement.
CTTTCAACCTCATCCGCATCTCTCCTTTCCTTCCATATCATTCAAATGTAAGAATAGTATGGAGATGTAATGGGGAAGTACGGCCAATGTAAAATCCGTGTAAAATCAAAGGTTGTTACAGGATTGCAATAGAATCAATTTTACATAACCTTTACTAATCCAGTATTTATGCTTTACATTGCCGTTTTACAATGACACTGTCAATCCGATTGGACACAGATGAAAGGAATGGAAGAAAATGAAGAAATTTGTAGGAATCCTGTTAGCCCTCGTGATGATACTGTCCTTGACCTCCGCTTTCGCGGCCAGCGAAATCGTTGTCATCAGCCGTGAAGAAGGCAGCGGCACCCGCGGCGCGTTCATCGAGCTGACCGGCGTGCAGGACAAAGATGGCATTGACAACACCTATATCGAAGCGATTATCGAAAGCGGCACCGCAGCCGTGATGACCACCGTGGAAAGCGTCCCCACAGCGATCAGCTACATCTCCCTGGGCTCCCTGAACGACACCGTCAAGGCTGTTAAAGTGGAAGGCGTGGAAGCCACCGTTGAAAACATCCTGGCCGGCGCTTATGTGCTCGCCCGTCCGTTCAACATCGCCACCAAGGGCGAATTGAGCCCGCTGGTCGCCGACTTCATCGCCTGGATCTACTCCCAGGAGGCGCAGGCTATCGTGACCGAAGAAGGCTATATTTCCCAGGGCTACAGCGATTACACTCCCGCCGATGTGGAAGGCAAAATCACCGTGGGCGGCAGCACTTCCGTGTACCCCCTGATGCAGAAGTTCGAAGAGGCCTACGAACTCCTAAAGGGCGATAAAGTGGACGTCGAGGTACAGGGCGGCGGCTCGACCGTCGGCATGACCGGCGCGGTCGACGGCACCTTTGATATCGGCATGGCCAGCCGCGAGCTCAAAGACAGCGAACTGGCCGTACTCACCCCCTATGTGGCCGCGATGGACGGCATCGCCGTGATCGTGAACAACGAAAACGCGGTGGAGACCTTGACCATGGAGCAGATCAAGAGCATCTTCATCGGCGAGACCACCGACTGGGAAGCCGTGAAGTAATCACACAAGTCGCATACCTTTCACGCACAGCCCCCGCCATCTTACGACGGCGGGGGCTCAGCTTGTTGATAAAGCCTCGACTGCGTTGTCGCCTGTGCATCGGCAAGGGCATCACTTACAGGGGAGTAAGCTCAGCCCTTGCCTCGTTTGGCTTCTAGCATCCGAGACTTTCTGAACAAGCTGTCATCCCATTGCCAAACATGGTTTGTCAACGGTCTGATCCCCGCCATCTTGCGACGGCGGGGGTTTTCGTCTGCGGATCCATACGAACTTTTGCCCAATGCCTTCACGTGTCAGCTATGCTATGTTATAATGAGCAAACAGGAGACTAAACAGGATATCGGGAGGCGTTGGGAATGTCTTCATTTACGCTCAGGGACGGGCTGGAGCTTGGCGCCGCAAGCGCAGCCACGCAGATTGAGGGCGGAGAGCTGAACCACAGCTGGAACGCCTGGGCCCGCTGCGGGCATATCAAGGACGGCACCACGCCCGCCCGCGCCAACGGCCATTATCAGCGCTGGCTGGAGGACGATCGGCTGATGGCGGATTTGGGCATGCAGATCGCCCGCATCGGCGTGGAATGGGCGCGGATCGAGCCGGAGGAGGGCGTGTTTGACCAAACGGCAATCGACCATTACGTCGCGGAAGTACGTTGGCTGAACGAGCACAACGTAAAGCCGCTGGTCACGCTGCATCATTTTACCAACCCCATGTGGTTTGAGGAGATGGGCGCGTTTGAAAAGCGCGGGAACGCGCAGTATTTTCTGCGCTTTGTCACCCGCATGGTGCAGGCGTTTGGCACGGACGTGACGGAGTACGTTACGATCAACGAACCCAACGTCTACGCAACGCTCGGGTATTTCTACGGCGAATGGCCGCCGGGGAAGAAGTCGTTTTTCAAGGCCATGCGCGTGATGTCGGTTTTAGCGGTTGCCCACGTGCAGGCCTATCAGCTCATCCATGCGCTGCAAAAGGGAATGGGTGCGCAGGAAACCCGCGTGAGCTGCGCCATGAACATGCAGGTGTTCGAGCCGCTAAATCCGCGCAAGTTCAAGCACCGGCTGGCCGCGTACCTCGCGGACCGCTGCTTTCAGGCAAGCGTTTCCAGGGCGATGGAGCTGGGCGTGTTCCGCTGGCCGATCCGAAACCTCGGCAGGATTAAAAAAGGGCTGTACTGCGATTTCGTCGCGATGAACTACTATACGCGCGTGGCGATGGATGGTTTCAAACCCGGCGTGCGCAAGGGCGTGCCCGTGAGCGACCTGGGATGGGAAATTTATCCGCAGGGGATCGCGGACTGCCTGAAAAAGCTTTTGCAGCTGCACCCGCTGCCCGTCTACGTCACCGAAAACGGCACCTGCGACAACCGCGACGCTTTCCGCTGCCGCTACCTTTACGACCATCTGCTGGCGCTTACGAAATCCGGCCTGCCTGTGAAGCGCTACTATCACTGGTGCTTTTTGGATAATTTCGAATGGGCGGAGGGGGAAAGCGCGCGATTCGGGCTGGTGCATGTGAACTACAAAACCCAGAAGCGCACCGTAAAGCAGAGCGGCACGTTTTTT
>JBDRTL010000256.1:0-2368 GCA_043824045.1 Bacillota bacterium | reverse complement strand
CCGAGATCAGTACGTTTGTAATCTCCGTATGCTCCCGGATATACCGGACGATCGCAGTAAAATTTCCGGCGATTTCGTCGTCGGAACTTCCCACCAGGCGCTTTCGGAAGCAATGGCGGCAATACATGGCGCACTTGCTGGTGGAAAGAATCAGCGCCGTTTGCGGATATTTATGCTGCAATCCGGGCAGCACGGTGTTATGCCGCTCACCGCTGGTATCGAAACTGCCGTCCTTATCCGCCTCAAAGAATGAAGGTACCGCCATCTTGCGGATGGGATCGTCCGGATCGTCCGGGTCGATCAAATTCAGGTAATACGCGGGGATTTGCATTGGGAACTTTTCGGCGATGGGCTCCAGACGGCCGATTTCCTCCTGTGATAAATGCAGTTTTTTGGCAACCTGGGACACGCTGCGATAAAACATGATGCGATAACTCCTATGGCTTTGCGAAGCCTTTTGTCCTTCTTTTGTATCATAATATATGCTTTCTGTCAATTTTTCCGCCAGCAGCGGGCAGTGCGCCGCCGCAAACCGCATCTTGCGCAGGCATGGAAAATGGGGTATAAGTAATAGGAACAGGATCGCTCGTCACCGGGAGGGCACGCATGAAGCGCAGGTTTGGTCAGCAGGCAATCTGGACGATCTTTTTTACCCTCGTTCGCCCCTTTGTGCGGCTGTTTATCGGGTACCGCTATCATCGGGAAAAGCGAATCCACGGGCCTGCGATCCTCATGTGCAATCATAACCTGGATATCGACGTCGGGCTTCTGGGCCTGAGCTATGCGCAGTCCATGCGCGTCGTCGCCAGTGAACACGTTTTCCGCATGGGGTTCCTCACTTTTCTGATCCGGCTGATTTTCGCGCCGATCGTCCGTATGAAGGGCAAAACCGAAACCCGCACCGTGCGGCAGATTTTAAACGTCCTCAAAAGCGGCGGCAGGGTGTGCATCTTTCCGGAGGGCAACCGCAGCTTTAGCGGTCTGACGGGCGAGATCACGAAGGCGTCGGCGTCGCTGGCGCGCATGGCCAAATGCCTGCTGATCACCTATCGCATCGAGGGCGGATACTTAAAGCATCCGCGCTGGGCTGTAAAGGGCCGCCGCGGCCGCGTGAGCGGCCGCGAGGTGGGGCGGTATTCCGCGGAGCAGCTCCAGCGGATGAGCGCCGGGGAAGTGCTGGATGTTATCCGCCGCGATCTCTTTGAGGACGCGTACGCGTGTCAGAAGGAAAACCCCTCCGCGTACACGGGCAAGCTCCTGGCCGAGCACATCGAAACCGCGCTGTACCTGTGCCCCGATTGCCGGAGAATCAGCGCCATCCGAAGCCGGAACGACCGCTTTTTCTGCGCCTGCGGGCTTTGTATGCGCTACACGGAAACGGGAATGCTTCAAAGCGTCGGTGAATCAGGTGCCCGCTTTGCCACCGTGACCGACTGGGATCTCTGGCAGCAAAGCATGACGGCCGAGCTCGTCGGCCGCGCAAACGGCGGCGTCATCGCCCAGGACAAATCGGTCTCGCTGTATCGGGTTACGCCGTGCGAAAAGGACGAGCTGATTGAAACCGGCACGCTTTCCATCTCCAAATCCACGCTTGCGTGCGGCTCGTTCATGTTCGCGCTGGACGAGCTCTCCGATCTGGCGATCGTCGGGCCCAACACCCTGGTATTTGAAACGCAAAGCGGCAGCTATTATGAAATCCGAAGCAAGAGCGCCTATAACGCTTTAAAATACCGCCGGTTCTACCATTACTGCAAGAAAACCGCGAAAGGAGAGTACGACGCCGGCCACAGCGCCGTACAACCATGAAAATGAACTACTCTGCACTCAACACGGATCTCTGGAATCTGGTACTTCAGCTCGGTATCATCTCGGCCATACTGCTGGCGGCAAACATCATGCGCAGAAAGCTGCCCGTCGTCCAAAAAATGCTTCTGCCCACCGCTGTCCTCGGAGGCTTTCTGCTGCTGGGCATCCGGCTGTCGGGCCTTGTGAAGATCGATATGGCGCTTTTGGAGATGCTGACCTACCACGGGCTGGCCATCGGGTTCATCGCGCTGTCCATCCGTACCATCCGCAAGGAGAAGCTGCAAGGCGGCGTCGGCCTGGTCGGCATGAAGTCCGGCGCGCTGATCGTGAGCTGCTATGTGATGCAGGGGTTTTTGGGGCTGCTGATCTCGGTCGGGCTGGGCTACACGGTGATGCCGGACTTGTTCAAAGCCGCCGGAATCCTGCTGCCGATGGGCTACGGGCAGGGGCCGGGGCAGGCCAATAACATCGGCACGGTGTACGAGGGGCTGGGGTTTATCGGCGGGCGCTCGTTCGCGCTCTCGCTGGCCGCGGCCGGATTTATCAGCGCGTGCGTCGTCGG
>JBDRTL010000255.1:0-3218 GCA_043824045.1 Bacillota bacterium | reverse complement strand
GTGGCAAAACAGCAAAACCGCGCGGTGAAGCTGCGTTTCAGCGCGTCGGCAAACAGGGCGTACGCGCGCCCGGCGTAGTCCAGATCGGCATACTTCGCCTCCTCGGGGTAGGCGTAGGCGTTCAGCCAGTCGATCAGCTCCAGGTCCATGCCCATCCCGCGGTACGCCATCTGGGGCGCGTGCAGGTGCAGGTCATACACGCCGGGCGTCACCAGCCGCCCGCCGTAATCGATCAGCGGCAGATGATGAAATTGCTCGGGAAGCTCGGGGTACGCGCCGGCGCACAGCCCGTTTTCGCACACCAAATACCCGTGATGCAGGGCGTTTAAGTGTTTGGGGCTGTCGCACCAGACGATATGGCCTTTGACGACGAAGCTTTTCTTCATTGCAGCGTGAAGTCCATGGCCACCGGCTGGTGATCGGTATTCTGGAAGTTCAGATCGACGGTCTGCACGCCGTTGACCTTGATGTTGCCGGACACGACGTACCCGTCGATGGCGTACATGATGTGGTTTTCGCGGTTGCCGTCGTACGCCTTGTCAAGCGACCGGCAGGTGGGTACGCTTAAATCGCAGGCATAGCTGAACCCGGCGGGCAGATCGTCCGGCCGCAGCTCGCCCGGCACCCAGATCTCCTCGCCGATGAGCGGATACCAGTCCTGCGCGCCGGGGAAATTGGCGTTGAAATCGCCGCCCGCGATGACGTAGTTGCCCTTTCCGTACTCCGCCTTGATCAGCGTAAACAACGCGTCCAGCTGCTTCTCCCTGGCCTCGCCCGTCGTATATGCCTCCAGATGCAGGTTGATCAGCACGAGAAGCTGATCGCTGCCTTCAATGGGCAGGTATTCCACGAGCAGCGCTCGTTTTAGGTTAGCCAGCCGGATGGGCCAGCCGTGCGTATTGGGAAGCGATATACGCTGCGCTTCCTCCACCTTCAGGTTGGAAAGCGTCAGAAGCCCGCTTTCCACCCTGCCGATGGGCGGGAAAGGAAACGGCACAAACGGCACCTTGAAATTGTACGCGAACGCCTTCCCCATCGAAAGCCCGCGCGTGAAATGTTCCGCCTGATCGATAGCGAAGCTTCGGCGGGAGTTGATATCGACCTCCTGCAGCAGCACCAGGTCAGCCTTCTGGCTGTACAGTGCGCTTAACAGGCCGGACAGGTTCTGCTCCACCTCTTCGCGGCTCTCCGGCAGGGATTCCTTGCCGCCGTCCATGAAGAAATCGCGCTCGCGGTCCAGCCCGCCGTAGCCGATATTCAGCGTTACGATATGATAGGTTTCTCCGACCTGGACCAAATCATGCTTGACGCCGGCGGTGGCGGCCACCGTCTCCACGTCGGCGGGGCGGTATTCGGCAATCCACAGCCACGCGACCAGCAAAAGCGCGGCGACCACCACAATGACAATCAGGGTGAAAAGCACCCGAAGAAATCCGCGCATACGAACGCCCCCTCTGTTTTTTGTACGATGTACATACAATTATAGCAAATTAGCGATGAAAGACGCAAGCGAATCCCGTTGCATCCCGATTAAAAACGCGCAAAACGGATATAGCGGGCGGTACCGCCCGCCTTCCCCGTTGATGGATGGTTTCATTCCATTCGTCAACCGATACAATATGCGGTGTTTCGCCGTTACGGATTCGCCTCGTTTGCTCCCCATACCGGGATGAGACGCTTTTCAAGCGGCGGCAGCGGATCGTGCGCAAAGCCGGGCGCGCTCTGGTACCAGTAATAGGTCGTTGCGTAGTCCACATAAGCCCCGCCCCGCTCGTTCGCGTCCCGGATGGTTGCCAGGAATTCCGCGTAGGCTTTCGGCGTCCAGGTGCGGAACTCGTTCGTCCAGTCGATGCGCAGATCGAGGCTGCGGTTGAAGCGGATGGGGTTTGTCGGCAGAAAGCGGTAGATGCTCAGCATGCCGGGTGTCCCCCGATCCAAGTGGTTGATGCCGATGGAAGGGCCTGTGAAAACGTCGCGGAAGCCCCAGCTGAACCCAAACGAATCCTCCGTGCCCAGATAGTCGATGCGCGGCTTTCCCTCCCCGTCGATGCGGAACTCGTTGTTGCCCTCCATGATGAAATGAAAATCCTTGAAATACGGCTCCGCGGTGCAGATGCTCCACGCGCGGCCGATGAGATGGCCGCATCCGTCGATGTGGAAGAACTGCCTGTCGCTGTCCGCATTCAACTGGAAGGCAAACCGTTTCCACGACGCGTGGAAGTAGCCCGTATCCTCCGGCCATGCGTCCAGCGTTTCAAACTCCACGAACGTATAGTTATGCAAATCCCGGTCGGTCTCGTTGCGCAGCGTGACCCGCGCCGACTTGCGAAACGGCATGGGGATGCAGCAGTTGTAGGCTTCGGGCGCCTTCTCCACAAACGGCGTGGAGAAGTGCGCGGCGCGGCCCCCGCACCCGTCGGCAAAGAAATCGCCCAGCGGCGCGCTGACGGACGGCTTTTGCGCGCCGTCGAAGAAGATTTCGATGAGGATGCCCCGCGCCCCGAGCGCTTTCCACCTTTCCGGATTCTGCTCGCCCGCCGGAATATAGACGAAATGCTGCGTCATATGGATGCACGTGATCACGGCGGGCCCTTCGATCTGCGCCACGGTGATGGTTTTTCCCGCGCCCAGCGTTTCGAGCTCCGGATACGCGTCGAACGCCCAGCCGCCGTTGCGCATCCCCGAGCGATGTCCGCGGCGGATCGCCGCCAGATCTTTCCAGTTCATTGTCAGTCCTCCCCCGGCGCCGACGGAGCATCTCCGCGCTATTTGAAAAGCCACAGGCACGGCGGCGGCACGCGCCGATTTATTGGCACGGCTTCGAAAACCCGCCGTATATCCCTTGCGTTGATTATAACAAAGAAACCGGAACGGAATAAAACAAACATTTATCCTTTTGCGTGAATTATTCGCGATAAACGAGCCGGATTCGCGGTTAGCGGAACGAACGCGGCGGAAGAACGCTGTTTTCCGTATCGAAGCGTGGCATTACGCCCGCAACGTGATCTCGATCACACCGCCGCAAAACGAAAACGCGCGGAACGAAGCCTCATATCCATGCAGCCGTCCCCGCAGCTTCGTAAAAACGACGTACGCTTCCTCGTCGTCCCATTCGCCGCCGCTCGCCGCTTTGCACCTGAGCAGCGCCGCCTCCGTGGGAAAGCACACGTCCCCGATCAGCATCGCGCCCTGCGGCTTTAACAGTTTGAGCAGGGAGA
>JBDRTL010000254.1:0-2634 GCA_043824045.1 Bacillota bacterium | reverse complement strand
CCGCTTTGACGGATAGAATTCATGACCGTGAGATGTTTATGAAGGGCATAGATTATTCCTACTACTATGAACAGGAAGGCGAGATAATACCGGGCGACGGTCAATAAAGCAACAGCAGTTCGCCACGATGTGCCGTCATTGTGCCGCACGCGGGAAGGGAGCGCAAGGCTCACCCCAGTTAAGGGCAATGCCCTTAACAATCCGTCATTGACCGCGTAAGCGCGGTCAATGGACAATGGCATAAGCCTAGCCACGCAAGGAAAACGATGAATAAAGCACCTGTGCGATGCCGTGTTAGGTTTTCGTCAGGTTGGGTTTGCGCAGCCCGAAAGGGAGGGGGAAGCCCAACTAGCGCCAGAAATTGCCGCAGGCAATGAAGCGCGTAGCCTCGCCCATACGGCGAGGCCGCAAAAAGTAGTAGCAGCGCTACATCGGGCATCCACGGAGAGCGTGCCGCTAGCAACGGCTTCGGCGCAGCCGAAAGCGAGCCGGGATGGGAGGTTTTACAGAGTACAGCGACTGGCAAGGAGCTGTACGACAATAAAACCGAGTGGGAATGCTGCGCAAGCCCAAGATGGCGGAAATATGGCGCGGCAGCGTGCGGGGGATTTGTTTATCGTTTTCCTGAAGTGGTATAATATACAAAAGGTGGTGATCATATGAGCGTTGTTGGAGCAATCATGACGCCGCACCCGCCGCTGATCATCCCTGAGGTGGGGCGCGGGCAGGAAAAGGGAATAGCCGCCACGGTGGCGGCGATGGAGAAAGCCGCGCGGTTTGTGAACGAACGCGGCGCGGAGACCATCGTGGTGATTTCACCGCACGCGACGGTGTACGCGGATTATTTTCACATCTCGCCGGGCAGGCGCGCGGCGGGCGATTTCGGGCGTTTCGGCGTGCCGAGCGTGAAAGTAACGGCGGAGTACGACGAAGCGTTCGTGCACGCGCTGTCGGCGCTGTGCGAAACGGAAGGGCTGGCCGCGGGCACGGCGGGCGAGCGCGACGCGGAGCTCGACCACGGCACGATGATCCCGCTGTACTTCATCGGGCGGGCGGCCGGGGAAGAAATGCCCAAAGCCGTACGCATCGGCATCTCGGGGCTTTCGGTCGAAGAACATTACCGGCTGGGCATGGGGATTGCCAAGACGGCGGAAACGCTGAACCGCAGGGTTGTGATCGCCGCGAGCGGCGACCTGTCGCACAAGCTGAAGGCGGACGGACCTTACGGCCTTGCGCCGGAGGGCAAAGTATACGACGAAAAAATCATGGACGTGATGGGGCGCGGCGCGTTTTTGGAATTGTTCGGGTTCCCGGACGCGTTATGCTCCTCCGCCGCGGAATGCGGCCACCGCTCGTTTGTGACGATGGCGGGCTGCTTCGACGGCATGGCCGTACAGGCCGAAAAGCTGTCGTACGAAGGCCCGTTCGGCGTCGGGTACGGGGTGTGCACGTTTCTTTCGGGCAAGCCGGACGACACGAGGAGGTTTCTGGACGCGCGGCAAAACGCGGTGCGAACGCAAGCCGCCGCAAAACAGACAAAAGAAGACGCGTACGTCAAGCTCGCGCGGCAGTCCTTCACCGCGTGGGTTCAGCGCAGGGAGCGCATCCAAATTCCCGCCGGGCTGCCGCCGGAGATGACGGAGCGGCGCGCGGGCGTGTTCGTATCGCTGCACAAGGCCGGGCAGCTGCGCGGGTGCATCGGCACCATCTCGCCGACGCAGAAAAACATCGCGGAGGAGATCATCCAAAACGCGATCTCGGCCTGCGCGCACGACCCGCGCTTTTCGCCCGTGCGGCCCGACGAGCTCCCCGCCGTCGAATGCTCGGTGGATGTGTTGGGCGAAGCGGAGGATATCCAGACGGCGAACGAGCTCGACGTGCGGCGCTACGGCGTGATCGTGTCAAGCGGGCACAGGCGCGGGCTTTTGCTCCCCGCGCTGGACGGCGTGGACACCGTGGAACAGCAGGTGGACATCGCCAGGCGCAAGGCGGGGATATCGGCGGGCGAGCCGGTCTCCTTCCAGCGTTTCGAAGTGATCCGGCACCATTAATCCCAATTCCAACCCTTAACGCCCGCATTGCATCGTCTTCTACCCGCACGCATCGTCGTAAAACCTTAATGTAACAACCGCTACATCTACGGTTCCGCTCCTCGGTTGCGATCAAAATACTCGCCATCTATCGGGCGCCAAAGATTGGATTTGGTATTGATGAACTGCGCCGTATGCCACCACCGCTGCAAACTGGCCGAGGGGCAAACAGGCTTTTGCGGCGCGCGGAAAAATGAACACGGGGAGAGCGTGAGCTTAAACTACGCGCAGGTCACCGCGCTTGCGCTCGACCCGATTGAAAAAAAGCCGCTGTACCATTTTCACCCGGGCAGCTTCATCCTGTCCGTGGGGAGCTTCGGATGCAACATGGCCTGCCCGTTCTGCCAGAATTACCGGATTGCCGAAGGCCGGCTGGGCGAGATCGATACGCGCGCCGTATCGCCCGAGCAGCTTGTGGAAACCGCCGTCTCTTTGAAACCGCGCGGCAATATCGGCGTCGCGTTTACGTACAACGAGCCGATGATCGGCTTTGAATACGTGCGCGACGCCGCCAAGCTCGCCAGGGAAAAGGACCTGAAAACCG
>JBDRTL010000253.1:0-5440 GCA_043824045.1 Bacillota bacterium | reverse complement strand
CGGGAACCGGTTTTGTGCTTTCGAGAAAAACGCTTGCGCATTTCGGAAACGACGACGTGCTGCCAAGCGACAGCCTGACGGAGGATTACCGTCTGGCGCTGACGCTGTTTGAGAACGACATCCGGCTCTATTACGTGCTGGAGCGCATCCCGCGCGTCAACCACAAGCTGAAAGTCGTCTGGGACTATGTCACGACGCGCTCCATGTTCCCCAACACCTATCAAGCGGCGGTACGCCAGAAAACACGGTGGATAACGGGGATTACCATGCAGTCCGTCCGTTTCCGGGATATCTTCCTGACGAAGGGAATCCCCCTCACCGGCCGGTACTCCCTGTATAAAGATATCAAGGCAAAAATCGGCAATCTGCTGGTGATGATCGGGTATCCGGTACTGATCTATTTCTTCGTTTCGCTGTTTTTACCGCTGCAGCCGATCTTTCCCAGGGGCAGCCTGTCCTGGTGGCTGAGCTTTGCGGTCACGGCCATGATGCTGGAACGCCAGATTTTCCGCGCGTTCGCCATCTATCACGTTTACGGTCTGCGCAGCATGTTTTTCGCCTGCCTGTTCCCGCCGGTCTTCCCCATCCGGCTGATCTGGGGAAACATCATCAATATGGTCGCCACCGTGAAAGCCTTCCGGCAGCGCAGCGCAGGCAAAAAGAACAAAGGGCAAAAGGAAGCGCCCGCCGGAGACGCGAAACCCGCGCAGATCAAGTGGGCGAAAACGGACCACGCGTTTTTGGAAAAGCAGGTGCTGCAGCGGTACCGGCGCACGATCGGCGACATTCTGCTGGAACGCGGCTATGTGACCACGGACGTGCTCCAGCGCGCGCTGAAAAACGCCCGGAAAACCAGAGAACGGCTCGGCGTATACCTGCTTCGAAACGGTTTGATCGGCGAGGACGAGCTGCTGGACGCGCTTTCGAGGGTGAGCCATACGCAGCACGTCAGCGCGCGGCATCTGGAGCGTTACGGCCTGGCGCGGTTTGCAAAGCAATTTGACGAGTTGCTGCTCAGGAGTCAGCACGCGCTGCCGCTGATGGCCTGCGGCGGCGGGTTCATTTTCGCGCTGTGCGACGAAAGCCCCGGGGACGCACAGGCCGCCCTGGAAAGAACCTACGGCATTCATATCAAGGTTGTATTCTTCACAAGGCTTGCGATCCTGCGGGGGCTTGACATCATGTTCAGCAAAGGAAAGCCTGACGGCGATTACAGTACGCCGACCGCCTGCCTGTACGAAGCCGGAAAAATCAACTGCGAGCAGGTCATTATCGCGCGTAACTACTCCTACAGAACCGGCAAATCGGAAGAGGAAGTGCTCGCCGATATGAGGCTGATCCCCCGCACCGCCGCCATGCAGCCCACGCGCCCCCGGAAACCCCGCGTCGTTTACTCGGGAATCAAATCGGGTTTGCAATGAAAACCATGTATTGTTGCGCATGATAACCGGGATTATACGGATAATCGAATTGTTTTCATCCTTTGGATATGGTAAAATGTGACTATCTCAAAACGGAATCCAGTGAACCTATCGCAACCGAATAAGGAGGAATCGTTCATGAAGCGCTCTCTCAGGATTGCTTGTGCCTTGTTTTTGATCCTTGGGCTGTGTTCCGTGCTCGTCGCAGTTTCCGCCGCGGCAGACCCCGAATCGCTGCAGATATCCAAAATCGCCGTTACGCAGGACGGGGATAACACGGCTCTCCACATGACGCTGAATAACACCGGAAGCGCCGCGATTGACGAATTCGGCGTCGCCCTCGCGTTTTATGACGAAAACGACGATCGCATATTCGGATACGACGCTACACTGGAAGGGTACACCGGCGAGGTGTGCAACTGGTATTATGCGCCGGAGGAAGCCATCGCGGCCGGAGACGATTACAAAACCGAGGATATCTTCGCCGAGTATGCGGGGACGGCGGATATCGGCGCCGCCATCCGGTATTACCATATCGCGGACGGGGATTATATCATGCTTCCCGAAAGCGAATGGCAGTGGACCTTCCCCGGGTTCGAAGCCGAAAGCGGAGCCCTGCAGCGGGTTTACTATGTGTCGCCGCCCGATTCCCTGTACGATACGATCAGCAGCTTCTATCTGGGGTATTCGTACTACCTGCTGGACGACTATAACGCGTTTTACTACGGCAAGAATCAGGGCGGAGAATGGATTACGCAGGTCGAACCCGATTCCGCAGCCGCGAACGCCGGCCTGGAAGTGGGTGATTTGGTCATGTTCGTCGACGGCGTGAAGCCGACGGAAAACATGTATGCCGTGGAGTATGCCATGGAAGCAGTCGTAGGCGGAGATGCGATCGACTGGGTGTATGAGCGCGGCGGTATAATCTATACCACGCGCATCTCCAACCCGTAACGCCTTCACCCTGCGGGAGGCTTCCCGGCCAGGTATAAATGAATGCCGGCTGCTGATCTAAGTCAGCAGCCGGTATTCTTTGAGTTTCTCCGCCACCATTTCCGCCACGCGCTTGGCGCCGGAAAGGTTGAAGTGCGTCCGGTCGGCGACGCCGTCCGGAAACCGGGAATCCACGCCCGGCGGAATGTTTACAAACAGTTCGCAGGCCTTGTGCATGCCGAGTGATTTTAAAAGCGCGCGCGTCATCATTTCCAGGTCGATGAGCGGTATGCCTTCCTGTTTGCACAGCACGCGCACAGCGTGCGGGTAATCGCCGTGCGTATACATTACAAAGCCGTTTTCCGCAAAATAGTTGCGGCTCACACTGGTGCAAAGCACATGCACGGCACCCGCGGCTCGCGCGGCGTTCACATACCGCATCAGCATTTCCGGAAACGTCGTTTCGGGATCGGTATGCCGCTCGGCGTCGTCCTTTTCGTCGTTGTGCCCAAATCCCGCCAGCAGGAGATCCCCCTGTTTCATGTCTGCGGCGACGGGCTCGAAGCGCCTTTCATCCCAGAAGCTCTTGGAGGACCGCCCCGAAATGGCATGGTTCTCCACCCGTACTCCCGGCAGAAATCCCGCGAGCTGCCCGCCCCATCCATAATATGGATCATTCCCGTTTTCCACCGTGGAATCGCCGATCACATAGATCGTTTGCATCCCGTTCACCTTCTTACAGCACTTCGGTTACAACCAGGTTTTTATACTCGGCGGCCAGCGGCGCCATTTGCCGGAAGCCGATCCTGCCTCCGCCCAGAATATCGCCCGTTTCCTCTCCGCTGTCACGCCATGTAAAGAGTAACAGATTTTCCATCCAGAAGGCAACCCGCTCCTGTTTCTTCACCAAACGAACGTCGTAAAAGCCTTTGGAATCCAACACGTCCGGCAGCGGGTCCGCGCCCTGCGCCACGAGGTGAAAGCCGTAGCTTTTACGCAGGTTACATGTGTGAAAGCAGCGCTCGGTCGCCCACATGCGCCGGAAGTAGGATACGTGCAGGCAGTTGATATCCCCCGAATGGTATTGCCCGTACTCCCCCGTGCGCCTGCGCAGCGAATCCGAGAACAGGTCCGTTCCCTGCGTGCCCCGAGCGGCGAAGAACAGGATGGCCAGCCCCGGCTCCGCAGCCGGGCTGAACTGCCAGCGGATTTCGATATTGTCCGGAAACTCCACCGGGCACCAGAACACATAGTTCGCCTTCTGGCCCTGCGAGGCGTCGATCACGTTGGTCAGCCGCATCGCGCCGTTTAGAAACGAAATTTCGGCTGTGCCCTCCAGCACAAAATTCCGGACGTCGGCAGGCGACGCCAGCGGATTTTGATACAGCACCTTCCCTTTTTCATATTCCATAAGCACCTCCGCAAGAGAAAAGGCGGAGACCCTGCCTCCGCCTTTTCGGGTTGGGGATGTAAAGCCCGCTTATTTGGTGGCTTTGTTCATATCGCTGAGTTCTGCGGTCAGATCCGTACCGCCCTGATCCCACCAGCGCTGGATTTCGGCATTATAGCCTGCTTCGTCGAGCTGGCCGACGATGTACTGCACGCGGGCGTCGTCGATAATGGTGGTCAGCTGCGAGCCTTTTTCGGCATATACCGCAGAGCTTGACAGCAGGGACTGGCACGGGTTGGCGACGCACAGCGGCGGGTTGAGTACATACTGCACCTGCCAAACCTGCTCGCGGATCACGCTGCGCTTTTCCGCCGTGGTGTTGTTGGCAACACCCGTCATGAACTGGTTGAAGCCTTCGTTCTCCTGATTGACGGTATCGGCCGCGCCGGCCACGCGCACGGCATAGCCGTCTGCGTCAATGGTGAAATCGCGTTCGGGCAGGCCGTAGGTGAACATGTTCATGGCTTCCTGTGAATTCGTGGAATTGAGGAAGGCCAGCGCGGCGCGCATTTCTTCTTCGGTTTTGGCGCCGGATTTGGTGATGGCGATGATGCCCGCGTGGCCCGCGGTGGGCAGGTTGTAGAGGTTGCCGTCGGGGCCGGCGACCGTGCCGATCACCCACACCGCGTCTTCGATGCCCTGCTCAAGCAGCTTGGCGTCGAAGCGCTGCGCAGCGTCCGCCACGTCGATGAACAAGCCGGAGCGGCTGGCATTGAAGTCGTCGGTCCAGATGGCGGAATCACGCACGGCGAAGTCTTCGTTCACAAGGCCGTCGTCGTACAGCTTTTTGCAGAACTGCAGGGCTTCCCAGTATCCTTTCGTCTCGAAGTACGGAATCACAGAGCCGTCTTCCTGCTCCACCCACTGGTTGCCTGCGCCAAACCATGTGGCAATGATATCCAGGGGGCCCTTCCACTTGCACCAGGTCATGCCGTAGGTGTCGTCGATGCCGTTGCCGTCGGGATCGCTGTAGGTAAAGGCATAGAGGATGTCGTAAATGTCGTCAACCGTCTTGGGCTCTTCCATCCCGAGGTTGGCCAGCCAGTCCTTGCGGTAGGAGATGCCGTTGCGGCCGAGCACGCGGCTGCGCGGGATGCCGTACAGACGGCCGTCGATGGAGACGTTGTTGATGACGACGGGGTTGATCTGCGAGAGGTACTCGTAGTTCTGGATCTCATCGGTGATATCCCAGAACGCGCCGTAGCGGGCATTCTCGATCACCGAGGGGGTGAGGCCCTTCAGCGCTACGATCGTAGGCAGGCTCTGCGACGCCATCATGACGTTGAGCTTGTCCTCGTAGTTGGAATCGGCCACCCAGGTGAAGTTGATCTTGGAGTTGGTCAGTTCCTCAAACAGGAGCTTTGTGGGGGCGTCGTCGGCAATGGGTTCGCCGGTGAAGGTGATGCTCAGAACATCCGCTTCATAGACGTCCGCCACGGCAATGGAGCTGAAGGTCAGCAGCATTACAAGCGCAAGCGCCAGAGACAGGATACGTGCTTTCATGGATTCTCCTCCTTTATTTTGGATCGTTGATCCTCTGTTTGGTTTTCCGATCGGCGGGAAAACCAACAAAATCACCGTTGACAGGGGTGTAGCGCCTCCTTGCATCCCGCGTTCAAAGCCTATGTTTAACCCT
>JBDRTL010000252.1:0-3361 GCA_043824045.1 Bacillota bacterium | reverse complement strand
CGAAAGCTGCGCTTTGCAGATCGCGCAGCGTCTCGGCCTCGCGCCACAGCTTCTTTCGCGCGCGCGCCACGAGGTGTACGGCGGGGAGAACGCGGACGCAAACGAAACATCCGCGATGAAAGCGCCCCGGAGCCGCTTGATCCGCGCGGAACTGAACAAAAAAGTAAAGATTGACGCCTTTTCCATGGGCGACAGCGTGATCGTGCTGCCCCGGAAGGAAACGGGCATCGTGTACCGCCCGGCGGACGAGAACGGCGACGTGATCGTGCAGGTCAGGGGCGAAAAGCGCATTGTCAAACACACGCGGCTGCAACTGCAGATTCCGGCGGCGGAGCTGTATCCTCCGGATTACGATTTTTCCGTTATTTTCGACACGGTGGCAAATCGCAAGGCCAGCCACATGATGAATAAGAGGTTTGATCCCACTGTGATGATCGTCCATGAAACGATTGAAAAGCCCGCCGCGGAACGCTGACGCAGGCGGATGGCTACGTGTCGTGCCGGAGGCTCGCCTTGCCCGTCCCGTCCGTCGCCACGCGGTAGAAGGCGTCCGCCTTCGCGCCCGCGGCGTCGGACTTGTCGGTGCAGGTGATAAAGGTCTGCACGCCACGGGTGGACTGCAGCAGGGCGTTTCTTCGCTGATGATCGAGCTCTGAAAACACGTCGTCCAAAAGCAGCGTGGGCGTTTCGCCCATTTCGTTTTCGATCAGCGCGATTTCCCCAAGCTTCATGCTCAGCACTGCCGAGCGCAGCTGCCCCTGGCTGCCGAACGCGCGCAGGTCCTTGCCCGACAGCATAAGGGAAAGATCGTCGCGGTGCGGGCCGCAGGTGGTGAACAGGCGTTTGATGTCCTCGGCGCGGCTGTGCTTCAAAGCGGCGAGCATATCACGGTAGGGAGTGGCGGTGGTTGCCAGCGGGCCCGTGTAGCGCAGCGCAAACACTTCGTTTTTGTCTTCGGCGATGGCCGCGTACTGCGCTGCGGCGTGTTTGGACAGCTCCTCCAGAAACCACCGGCGCGGTTCCACCACGTAGACCGCCGCGCCCGCAAGCTGCTCGTCCCACGTGTCGAGCTGGCGGTCGAAATCGTCCGCCTGGCGCGCCCGGTTTTTTTTCAGCAGGGCGTTGCGGCTTTCCAGTGCGCTTAAATACCGCCGCAGGGCCTTTAAATAGCTTGGCCGGATCTGGCTTAGCTGCATATCCACGAAGCGGCGCCGCGCGGCGGGGCCGTCGCGTACGATCTGCAGATCTTCGGGCGCAAACATCACCGTGGTCGCGTGTCCCATCATGTCGGATATCCGCTCGGCGGGTTTGCCGTGAATCAGCACGCGCTTCTGCGGCTTTTCCAGCGGGTACAGCCGCACTTCAAGGTCGTGTTTGCCGTCCAGCCGCAGGGTTTGCGCGCGCACGAACGCCACGTCTTCGCCCTGTGCGATCATCTCGCGGTCCAGGGATGTGCGGTGGCTGCGGCCCAGGGACAACAGGTGCATGGACTCTAAAAGGTTGGTTTTGCCCGATCCGTTCGCCCCGTAGAGCACGGTGATTCCGTCGCCGGGCCTAAACTCAAGCGACGCATAATTGCGGAAGTTTTTAAGCGTCAGGGAGGTGAATTTCATGGCGTTGCCTCCCCGGAAAACGGCTTTAGTTTGCGGGTGACGGTGATTTCGATATCGGGAACCGTCAAGGGCTCGCCGAACGCGTCCCGCCCGTTTCGGGCGAAGCGGCGGATTGTGAGCGTATGAGCGTTCCTGGCATCGGCGTCCAGAAATCCCGTTTGCAGCATGGGCTTGTGCTTGCGATTCCATAAAATATCCCGTACCGCGGAATGCAGTGCAATATCCGCATCGTCCCACGCCATCGGCGCGCGGTTCCACGGGTCGGCCATGCCCTGCATGCCGATCTCGTCGCCGTAGTACACGGACGGGATGCCCGGCAGCGCGCAGATCAGTTTCAGCGCTTCCAGGTACCGCGCCTTGGACAGGGCGAGCTGCGTTTTGTCCAGTTGAATGTGCCGCGCTTCCTCCCGCGGCATCTGGAGGATGCCCGGCTGATCGTAGCCCGCGAACGCGTTCAGCGCGCGCACGCGGTCATGGCTCGAAAGCAGGTTCATCAGACTGTAGTAAAACGGCGCGGGGTATACCTCACGCTGGTGCAGGATCAGCCGCACGAGCGCCTGCGCGGGTATCTTGCCCGTGAAAAAGTCGATCACGGCGCGGCGCAGGGGATAGTTCATCACGCTGTCCAGCGTGTCGCCCAGGCAGTAGGAGCGCGGCTCGCCGTAGCTCACCTTGTTGCTGGCGTCCTCCCAGACCTCGCCGATCAAAACGCCGTCCGCATTCGCCCGCTTCACGGCGTAGCGCATTTTCCGGAGCAGCTGCACAGGCAGCTCGTCCGCCACGTCCAGCCGCCAGCCGCATGCGCCGCGCGCCATCCAGTACGGGAGCACGCCGTTTACCTGATTGAGCAGAAAGTATTGGTAATCCGGCTGGTCCTTTTCCACGGCGGGCAGCGTATAAAAGCCCCACCAGGCGTTGTACTGGTCGGGAAACTCCAAAAACCGGTACCAGGAGGCGTAGCGGGAGCGCTTGCTCTGGTACGCGCCCTTGCCCGGATAGCGGCCGTAAAGGTTAAAGTACAGGCTGTCCGCGCCGGTGTGGCTGAACACGCCGTCCAGCACGATGCGGATACCGATCGCTTCGGCCTTGTGCGAAAGCGACTGAAAATTCCGCAGTTCGCCCAAAATCGGGTCGATCTTGTGGTAGTCGCCCGTATCGTAGCGGTGGTTGGTGCGCGCGCGCACGATGGGATTCATATAAAGCACGGTTACGCCAAGATCGTGCAGGTAAGCGAGCTGTTGTTCGATGCCTTTAAGCGTGCCGCCGAAAAAATCCAGCGCGCGGTTGTCGCCGTTCTCGGGGTCGGTGTCCAGCGCGGGCGGTTCGTTCCAGTCTGCATGAAAGGTCGCCTCGGGATGCGCGGCCTCGATCTTTGCCTGCCGGGCTTTTGAACGCTCTGCGTCGCCGCGGTGAAAGCGGTCGGGGAAAACCTGATACATGACTCCCTTGCGCAAGTATTTGGGCGTCGTATAGCAGGGATCGTACACCGTGATCTGAAAGGCGTGCATCGTGTCGTGCACAACCTGCCCCTCGCCGCCCATCCCGTCGTTCTGATTGCCGTAGCGCACGTCGCCTTCAGGCGTGTGGACGATAAAATCGTACCAGAACAGCCTGGGCGTCAGCGGCGCGGTGAGGACGGCCTCCTGCAGGCCGTTGCCGGTGCGGGTCATCGGGGTCAATTGCTCCGCGCCGTCCCACGTGCGCACGGTCACCGCGTGCGTTTCGCCACAAAAAAAGCGGAGCGTAAC
>JBDRTL010000251.1:0-3028 GCA_043824045.1 Bacillota bacterium | reverse complement strand
CGCTCCGGCTGACGAGGAGAAATTCCCTGCGCAGCTCCGCCGCCGTTTGGGTGATATTGCGGATGATCTCACGGTGCGCCCGCGCGGTCTGCGCCCGCGTCATCGCGCGGGAATTGGTCAGCACGAAAAAGAGCGGCGACGTCTCCGCAAATCCCGCGCGCAGGCTCTCCGGCGACCAGTCCGTATACACCGGCACGTGGTGCACGGCCTGCACGCCCGTGGAATCGTCGTCCAGCGCCACAATCTTCAGGTTGCTCCGTAATACAGCCTCTTGCAGCTGCCGGTCAACCTCCGGTTTATTCTTTTGGGGAAATGCCTGCGGGAGCTTCATCTGCGGCCGGTCTCCTTATGTCGGGATTGCCGCTTTCAAGCGGCGTATTGAAAATTTCTAAAAACGCTTTATAATAAAACGCAATCCCGCACAGGCATTCCGCGCGCCGTGCTGCGCCAGAAGGGGGAACCCGGCCATGCTGATCGATACCAGGCATTCAAGCCACGCCAGAGTTTTCGGCCTGTCCCAGGCCGACGTGCGATGGGACGCGGGCTTTTGGCAAGACCGCTTCGACACCTGCGCCGACGTGACCATCCCGCACGTGCTGAAGGTGTTTGACGATCCGGACAGCTTTTTCCATCAGGTGGAGAATTTCCGCATCGCCGCGGGTGTAAGCGACGGCGAATTTCGCGGCACGCCGTACGGCGACGGGGATTTCTACAAGCTGATGGAGGGTCTGATCTATGCCTATGCCGTGCGCGGGGATGCGGCCACCGGCCAGAAACTGGACGCATACGTCGCGCTCATCGCCAAGGCGCAGCAGCCGGACGGGTACCTTTCCACCAAGCAGATCATCGGCGAGCGGAGCCGGAACGGCGCAGCCCGCCACGGCGATGAAAACGACTTTGAGGAGTACAACTTCGGCCATCTGTTCACCGCCGCCTGCATGCACAAGCGGGTGACGGGCAAGGATACGTTCCTGGATATCGCCGCCGGCGTTGCCCGCTATCTGGAAGCGCTGTACGAGCGCATCCTGCGGGAGGACAAGGCGTGGACGGCCGTGTGCCCCTCCCACTACATGGGGCTGATAGAGCTGTACCGCACCACCGGCAATCCGAAGTACCTGGAGCTGGCCAAGACCGCCATTGCCCTGCGCGACCGGGTGAAAAACGGCACGGACGACAATCAGGACCGGCTGCCGCTTAAAAAACACCGCGAGATCACTGGCCACGGGGTGCGCTCCACCTACCTGTATGCGGGCGTGGCGGATTTGTACCTCGAAACGGGGGACGAAACCCTGCTGCCCGTGCTAAACGGCTGCTGGCAAGACCTGGTGACCAAGAAGCTCTACATCAACTGCGGCTGCGGCGCGCTGTACACGGGAACGTCGCCGTTTGGCAACCTGTTCACCGCGCAGTACGTGCACCAGGCGTTCGGCTACGCCTATCAGCTGCCCAACATCACCGCCTACAACGAAACCTGCGCCACCATCGGCAGCATGCTCTGGGCGAGCCGCATGTTCGCCATCGATCCCAAGGCGCAATACATGGACCATATCGAGCGATCCTGCTACAATCTGGTGCTGGCCGCGGTGAGCCTTTCCGGCGACAGGTACTTCTACGAAAACATGCTGCGCCGCACGAAAACGCTTGACTACACGGTGATGTGGCCCGTAAAACGGGAGAGCTTTTTCCAGTGCTTCTGCTGCCCCACCAACATTTCCCGCACGCTCACCCAGGTGTCCGAGTACGCCTACAATTTGTCGGAGGACAGCGTGTACACAGGCGTGTACGGCGCGAGCACCGCGAAGATCCGGCTGCCAAACGGCGCGGCGTTTACCCTGCGGCAGGCGACAGAGTATCCGTGGGACGGGGCGATCACCTTCACCTTTGCGGACGTGCGGCGCGCCGAACCCTTTACCCTCAAGGTGCGCGTGCCAAGCTGGGCGCGCGGCGGGACAATCGTTGCCGACGGGGTAACCGTTCCGCTCACCCCGGCGCATGCCGACACCTTCGTGGACGTGCGTCTGACTCCCGATGCGCGGACCGCCGTCAGCGTGCGGTTTGACATGCCTGCGTTCTTAACCCGCGCGCATGCCAAGGTGGAGGAAACCGAAAACCACGTGTGCGTGCAGCGCGGCCCGCTTTTGTACTGCGCGGAATCGGCGGACGCGGCGGGCGGATCGCTGGACGATCTGCTGCTGTATGCCGACGCCGGGTTTACCCCCGTACCCTGCGAGGTGGACGGCACGCCCGTGATTGCGCTGGAAACCGAGGCCGTCCGGCTGCAGACCGCGCGTCACGATCCCGATGCGCTCTACCAACAGCTGGAGGTTGAGAAGCTCACGCCCGAGACATTGCGACTGATTCCCTACTTCGCGTGGGACAACCGCGGCTTTGGCGAGATGCGCGTCTGGTTTCCCGTGATGTACCGCGCCTGATCCGCCGAACCGGTCATTCGCCCCGCCGCCCGTCGGTGGGTCAGACCGTTGACAAACCGTATTTGGCAACGGGATAAAAGCTTGTTCAGAAAGTCTCGGATGCTAGAAGCCAAGCGAAGCAAGGGTTGAGCTTACTCCCCTGTAAGTGATGCCCTTGCCGATGCGCAGGCGACAACGCAGCCGGGGCTTTATCAACAAGCTGCGCCCCGCCGCCCGTCGGCGGGGTTTTCCTATGCGGGGTCGAAATAGCGCGGGCGGTCCTGTTCGATACCCAGGGCCGCCGTCAGCCGCTCGCGCATCCACGGCAGCAGGCCGAGATCGAACGCCATGGCGGGCACGATGTAACGCATTCGCAGGTCTTTTGAGTGGATAAACAGATCGAGCACGTCCAGCGGGCTGAGATCCAGCGCCTGCGGACACCGCAGCGGCGGGACGCCCGCCGCGTCCAGCGCGGCGAGGATGGACGGCTTCTGCGCCGTGACATGGAGCAGGATCTTTCGAATGTCACCCCAGCATGCGCGGGCTTGCTCCGCCCGCGCGCGCAACGCCGCTTCCGTGTTTCTTCCCTCACGCCGCGCATCCGTGATCAGCGCGTC
>JBDRTL010000250.1:0-2021 GCA_043824045.1 Bacillota bacterium | reverse complement strand
TGGTTTTGTTTTTCTTCACGCGGTTGTTCTCTTCCAGCGGGATGAGCACTTCGGGCTCGCGGTCGGCGCATTTTTCGATGCGGACGTTGGAGAAGTTATAGCCGCGGATCGCGTCGGGGTTTTGCTTCAGGTCAAGACGCGGCGACGCCTGATCGTCGATGGCGATTTGCATGATCTGGGTGATGTCGCTCTTGATGCCGTCCTCAATTTTGGCCAGTTTGTCTTCGATGGCAACGCCGCTGTCCAGCAATTCCTGCCGGTAGGTTTTCAGCGCGTCCACGGCCTGCCAGGCTTCGATCTCTTCCTTCGTGCGGTAAGTGGACGCGTCCGTTGCCGAGTGGCCGACGAAGCGGTAGGTCACCACGTCCAGCAGCACGGGGCCTTTGCCCGCTTCCAGCACTTTCCGCTTGCGCCTGTACGCGTCGATTACGGCCAAAGGATTGTAGCCGTCCACGCGCTCAGCGTGCAGCGCGTCGGCGTTGATGCCCGCTCCCACGCGCGCCAGGACGCCATAGGCCATGGTTTCGCCGTCGGTCTGGCCGCCCATGCCGTAGCCGTTGTTGAAGACGTTAAAGATCAGCTTCAGGCCGCCCTTGTGCGCCTCGTCCCAGAGCTTGGTGAACTGATCCATCGAGGCGTAGTTGAAGGCTTCCCACACGGGGCCGCAGCCCAGCGAGCCGTCGCCGATGTTGCACACCACCAGCCCGTCCTCATTCATCACCTTTTTATACAGCGCCGCGCCCACCGTGATGCCCGCGCTGCCGCCGACGATCGCGTTGTTTGGGTAGATGCCCAGCGGCGTGAAAAACACATGCATGGAGTTGCCAAGCCCCTGCGTAAAGCCGTTCTCGCGCCCGAACAGCTCCGCCATGAAGCCGTAGAGCAGGAAGTCCCGCGCCATCTGGCGTACGTTCCCCTGCGAGCGCTTTTCAATGGCGGAGAGGGTCTTGCCGCCGTTGAAGGACTGCATGATCTTTGTGAGTTCGGCGTCGTCAAGCTGGCGGATGGCGCTGTAGCCGCGCGCCAGCACCTCGCCGTGGCTGCGGTGCGAACCGAAGATCGCGTCCTTCAGCGTAAGCGTATACGCCATGCCGACGGCCGCGGCCTCCTGCCCGGTGTACAGGTGCGCGGGGCCGGAGTACACATAATCCACGCCGTTGTACTGCTTGGTGGTGCGCACGGAATAGAGCATGCTTTCAAACTCGCGGATGACCTGCATGTCGTGAAAGATGTCGATGAACTGCTCATCCGAAAAGTTTCCGCGCTCGTCCTGTACGCCTTTCTGATAGGTGTTGAGCGGGATGGACGGGATTTTCAGCTCCCCTTTGGCGCGAACAACTTTCGGATCATAAAATTGACTTTGCGGCATGTGCGGACCTCCTAAAATATCGTCTCTCTGAAAATTTCGCCCACGGTAGGATGCGGGAATACAATGCGCTGCAGATCGCTTACCCGAAGCTCCCGGCCGATCATCAGCGACGCGCCGAAGATGATCTCGCCGGCGGGGTTTCCGATCATGGATACGCCGAGGATTTTCCCCGACGTTTCGAGCACCATCTTGAACAGCCCTTCGCCGCCTTCGTTTTCGGCCATGAAGCGGCCTGCGTAGGTCATCGGCACTTTCTTTTCAATAGCGTCGATGCCCTTGGCCTTGGCGGATTGCAGGGTTTCCCCGCAGCCGGCGACCTCGGGGTTGGTGTAGATCACATACGGGATGGCCGCGTAATCCATCGCGTCCTTCTTGCCGGCCATATGGTTGACGGCGACCTCCGCCTCGCGGTAGGCCGTGTGCGCCAGCATGCTCTTGCCGTTGATATCGCCCGCCGCGTATACGTTGAGCTCGCTGGTCAGCATGTGCTCGTCGGTCACCGCCGCGCCGCTCTCCACCGTGAGCTTCAGCCTGTCCGCGCCTTTTGGCAGCACGGGGCGCCGCCCGATGCTCACCAAAACCTTGTCGCAGGCGAGAACTTCGGTCTTGTCCCCGGCGGATACGGTCACCTTTCCGTTTTCGAACTTCTTGG
>JBDRTL010000249.1:0-6548 GCA_043824045.1 Bacillota bacterium | reverse complement strand
GTGGATATGGAGGAGCGCGGCATCATCGACCCGACGAAGGTCACACGCTACGCGCTGCAGAACGCGGCAAGCATCGCCGCGAAGATCCTGACCACCGAAAGCCTCGTCACCGATATACCCGCGCCGGAACCTCCAGCGCCCGCAGGCGGCGGCATGGGCGGCATGGGCGGAATGTACTAAAAACCTCAACAGAAAAAGACCGGGACGCAAGTCCCGGTCTCAGCCTGTCGAAAAAGCCTCACTTTCTTTGTCGCCTGCGCGATGGCGCGTGCATCACTTACAAACGAGTAAGCTCAACACGCGCCACGCTTGGCTTCGCGAAATCAAGGCCTTTTGAACAGGCTGTCAGTGTGTTTGCAAAACGATGTTTTTTGACACTCTGAGACCGGGACTTGCGTCCCGGTCTTTTTATTTGCCTGATAGGAACAAATGCCTGCGGGACAGAATACAATCCAAACATGCAAAGCGGAAACTATGGAGAAGGGCAGTCCGATGAATGATCAGCAAAACGAAAGTTGACCTGGACGCGGCCAAAATTGCCGCGCTATGCGCGTCCGCCGGATTGACGAAGATAGAAGATGTACACCCGCTGAGCACTGGCGAGTTCAACGCGGTGTACGCCTTTGATTCGGGTAAAAAGAGCTATGCGCTCAAGGTCGCGCCCGCGCAGGGCGTGCCGGTAATGACGTACGAGAAAAACATGATGCGTTCCGAAATCTTCTGGTACGGGCAGCTGCGCGAGCATACCGACGTTTTGGCGGCGGAGATCGTGCATACGGATTTCACGCGGTCGCTGCTCCCGTCCGATTTCTTCATCATGCGGCGAATCCCCGGCAGGCAGATGTGCGCAACGGAGTTTACGCCTAAGGAGCGGGCGCTGGCGTCTGTGCTGCTTTCGCAGATCGCGGCGAAGATGCACCGCATCCCGCACGAAGGGTTTGGGTATCCGCAGTGCGGGGTTTTCGATACCTGGCCGCGGGCGCTGTACGCCATGATCTCGGCGATGGTCAGCGACGCCGCCATGATGGGGCAGACCTGCGAAAACGGGGAGAAAACGCTTGCGTTTATCTCAAAACACGCGGCTGTTCTGGAGCGCGCCGTGTGCCGCATGGTGAATTTCGACCTGTGGGAATCAAACGTCATCTGCGAGCGGACGGGGGACGGCCTCCGGTTCGTGATGATCGACCCCGAACGCGGGTATTGGGGTGATCCGATCATGGACTTCATCTGCTTTGAGACGGACAAGCCGTTCAAGCGGAAACTCGCCAGCCTGAAGGCCTACAATCAGATAGCGGAACATCCCGTTACGGTGGGGCGGGAAGAGGAGATCCGTTTCGCGTTTGCGCAGGCGTTTCTGGGCGTGATCATGGAGGTGGAGCGCTACTACCGCTACGTGCCCGGCGACGAGGGCTGGGCGCGCAACGACCGCGTATGCAAAACCCTGTTCGACGGCGCGTTTGCCTGCCTTGCGCAGGCATAGATTCATGCCGGAAAATGGAAGAAACGGCGTAAAACAAGAACGATCTTGCATTTTACATATATTACTGTATAATAAGCGGGTAGCATCCCGCCGCAAGCGGGACAAAGTAGTATGGAAGGGTGGTTTTTTATGAAGTTTGTTGTGTTAGGCGCCTATGTTTTGATGATGGTCATCGTTATCGCATTCACGGCAAAGAAGAACCTGTCGCTGGACGGATTCCTGCTTGGCGGCAGAAAAGTCGGGGCATGGATGAGTGCGCTCAGCTATGGGGCCGGCTATTTTTCTGCCGTGATCATCGTCGGCTATGCCGGTTCCATCGGCTATGCAGTCGGCTTCTCCGTCATTTGGGCGGGTATCGGCAACGCGCTGATTGGCAGCTTCCTCGCATGGAAACTTCTGGCCAAACCCACGCGTGTGATGGGCGAACGGCTTGACGTAAAAACGCTGCCGAGCTTCTTTGAAAAGCGGTACAATTCCAAAACCCTCAAGATCATCGCCAGCCTGATTATCTTCGTGTTCCTCATTCCCTACAGCGCCAGCGTGTACAAAGGCCTGGGCAATATGTTCAAAATGGCGTTTGGCTTTGATTACACCTGGACCGTGATCGGCATCGCGTTGCTTGCGTCCGTCTACCTGTTCGCGGGCGGATACAAGGCGACCGCAATCACCGATTTTATTCAAGGCATTATCATGATCGGCGGCGTCGCCGCCATTATCGTTTACATCCTCAAGGCCGCGGGCGGCGTGTCAGAAGGCCTCAATCTGCTCGGACAAGACGGTATCGGCGGTGCGGGATTCAATACGCTCTGGCCGCCAGAAGGAAAGGCAGTATTTCTTGGCAGTATCGTGATCCTTACGTCGCTGGGCGTGCTGGGGATGCCGCAGATGATCCACAAATTCTTCGCCATCAAGGATACCGCGAGTATTAAACGCGCGACGGTGATCTCCACGGTGTTCGCACTCGTGATTGCCGGCGGCGTTTATTTCGCCGGCAGCTTCGGCCGTGTGGTGCTGACCAAAATCCTGTCACCCGAAGGCGTAATCGTCGGAGACTTCGTCAAGGAAAAGAGCGCGGATATGATCATGCCCACGATCCTTTCCAATACAACCGTGGTGAATATACCCGAAATTATGCTTGGCATTTTCGTTGTGGTATTGCTTTCGGCCAGTATTTCCACGCTGACGGCGCTGGTGCTTTCGTCCTCGTCGGTCATTACGCTGGATCTGATCGGGTCAATCGCGCCGAAGATGAAGAAGGAAACCAGCGTGTGGATCATGCGCGCGCTGTGCATTGTGTTCGTGATCCTGTCGCTGGTCATTAACTTCCTGATGCAGAACACGTCGATCGTATCGCTGATGTCGGTTTCGTGGGGCACAATCGCGGGCGCGTTCCTGGCACCGTTCCTCTACGGGCTGCTCTGGCGCGGCGTGACCAAGATCGGGGCTTACGCGGGCGTGATCTGCGGTGTGCTGATTTCACTGCTGCCGGTAATCATTACGGGCGATACGAAAACCGTACCGGCAATCAGCGGCGCTTCGGCAATGTTGGCCGGATTGGTCATCGTGCCGGTCGTCAGCAAACTCACGCAGAAATTCTCCTTCTCACCGGAGCATATCGCCACCATCTTTGACGACAAGCAAACCGCGTAATCGGTACGCTTATACGCAAACACCCCGCGCTTCGCACGGGGTGTTTGCGTCAGCCTGTTGATAAAGCCCAATCTGCTTCTGCGGCCTCGCTCTGCGTTTCACTTGTGCGAGGCTACGCCATTCGGTTCTTTCAGAACCTCGGTGGCTAGTCGGCCATATGGCCTCCCTTGTTGTCAGCTTATTGCGGCCTCGCACCGCACTTCGTTTGTGCGAAGCTACGCGCTTCATTTGCTTCGCAAATTTCTGGCGCTAGTCGAGCAAAGCTCTCCCTATTCGGGATGTTAAGGGGCATCACTTACAAACGAGTAAGCTCAACCCCTTGCCACCCTTGCTTCCTAACATCTCAGGCTTTTTGAACAGGCTGGCAGTGTGTCTGCAAAACGATGTTTTTTGACACTCTGAGGGGCTGCTATGTGGCAGCCCCTTCATATTCGTTTGGGGATGGGCCTAGACTTCCGGTTCGGCTTGCGTGCTTTCCGTGGCGGAGATGCCGCCGTCGGCGGCTTCGCCGTCCTCTTCCGTGGCGTCGGCGTCCGCAGCGCCCTCTTCTTCCTGCTGGGCACGGGCGACGGCTACGATCTTCGCGTTTTCTGAAAGGCGCATCAGGCGCACGCCCTGCGTGGCGCGGCCGATTACGTGGATGTCCGCCGCCGCCATGCGGATGATCACGCCCTCGTCGGTGATCAGCAGGATATCCTCGTCCTCGTTCACGGTCAGCTGTGCGACCAGCGGGCCCGTTTTGTCCGTGAGCCGCATGGCGAGGATGCCCTTGCCGTTGCGGCCCGTTTCGCGGTATTCGTCGGGATCGGTGCGCTTGCCATAGCCGTTTTCGGTGATGGAAAGCACCGTTTGCCCTTCGCCGATCACGCTCATATCGATCATGCGGTCTCCGTTTGCGAGCTTCATGGCGTACACGCCGCGCGACATGCGGCCCGTAGCGCGGAAGTTTACCTCGCTGAAGCGGATCGCCTTGCCCAGGCGGCTGCCAAGCAGCAGGGTCTGCCTGCCGTCAGTCAGCTCCACGGCCACCAGGCGGTCGTCGTCTTTAAGCGTCAGCGCGATGAGCCCGTTTTTGCGGATGTTGGCAAAGTGCGTGTACGGGGTCTTTTTAATGAATCCGTTCTGCGTCATCATCACAAGGTTGTGTTCCTCGATGTCGTCGTTTGGCACGGGGATCATCGCGGTCACCTTTTCGTCGCCGGGAAGGGCGAGAAGGTTGACGATCGCGATGCCGCGCGCGGTGCGGCTGGCTTCGGGAATCTGGTAGCACATGAGGCTGTACACGCGCCCGTGGTTGGTTAAGAACATGATCTCCTCGTGGGTGTTGACGATGATCAGCTTGCGCACGAAATCCTCGTCCCGCGTAGACATCCCGCTGACGCCGCGGCCGCCGCGGTTCTGCGCGCGGTAGGTGGACTTGGGCAGGCGCTTGATGTAGCCGAAGTTCGTCAGCGTAACCACCATATCGTCAGGCGCGATCAGGTCCTCGATGTCGATCTCGCCCTCAAGAACCGTCAGCTCCGTGCGGCGGTCGTCGGCGAACTTGCCGCGGATTGCGCCGAGCTCGTCCCTGATCACGCCCATCAGCAGCGCTTCATCGGAGAGCAGGCCCTTCAAATAAGCGATCTGCTCCGTGAGCTGCGCAAATTCTTCGGAGAGTT
This sequence comes from Bacillota bacterium, assembly GCA_043824045.1. Classification (GTDB taxonomy): domain Bacteria; phylum Bacillota; class Clostridia; order Christensenellales; family Aristaeellaceae; genus CAXXOK01. Next base: position 1,757 of record JBDRTL010000249.1, on the reverse strand, counting down.
TATCGCGTTCCAGCCCCGTCAGCCGCGCCAGCCGCATGTCGAGGATGGCCTGCGCCTGCTTTTCGGAGAAGGTGAAGCGCTCGATCAGCGACGCGCGCGCGGCCTGCACGTCGGTACTTTGTTTGATTAATTGCACGATTTCGTCGATGTGGTCCAGCGCTTTCAAAAGCCCTTCCACGATGTGCGCGCGGGCTTCGGCCTTGTCCAGATCGTAGCGCGTGCGGCGGGTGACGACGTCCTTCTGATGCCGGATGTAATGGAAAAGCATATCGCGCAGCGTGAGCACTTTCGGCTCGCCGTCCACCAGCGCCAGCATGTTCACGCCGAAGGTATCCTGCAGCTGCGTGTGTTTGAACAGCTGGTTTAAGATCACCTGCGGAATCACGTCGCGCTTTAATTCGATCACGACGCGCATTCCGTTCCGGTCGCTCTCGTCGCGGATATCTGAGATGCCCTCTACGCGCTTTTCGTGCACCAGCTCGGCGATTTTTTCCACAAGTTTGGCTTTGTTGACCATGTAGGGGATCTGCGTCACTACGATGCGCTGGCGGTTCTGCGGCATTTCCTCGATCTCGGTCCTGGCGCGCATCACTACGCGCCCGCGCCCCGTGTGATACGCGGCGCGGATGCCGCTGCGGCCCAGAATCAGCCCGCCGGTGGGAAAGTCCGGCCCCTTGACGAACTCCATCAGATCGTCCAGCGTACAGTCCGGATGATTGATCATGTGAATGCAGCCGTCGATCACCTCGCCGAGGTTATGCGGCGGGATATTCGTCGCCATGCCGACCGCGATGCCCGAGGAGCCGTTGACCAGAAGGTTGGGGTAACGGCTGGGAAGCACGGCGGGCTGCATCAGCGTTTCGTCGAAATTCGGGTAAAAATCCACGGTGTCCTTATCGATCTCGCCGAGCAGATGCATGGCCAGCTTGTCCATGCGCGCTTCGGTGTAGCGCATGGCCGCGGCGTCGTCGCCGTCCACCGAGCCGAAGTTGCCCTGCCCCTCCACCAGCGGGTAGCGCATGTTGAAGTCCTGCGCCAGGCGCACCATGGCGTCGTAGACGCTGGAATCGCCGTGCGGGTGATATTTGCCAAGCACGTCGCCGACTAGGCGGGCGGACTTGCGGTAGGGCTTATCGGGCGTCATGCCCAGCTCGTTCATCGCGTACAAAATGCGGCGGTGCACGGGTTTCAGCCCGTCGCGCACGTCGGGCAGCGCGCGGTTGATAATCACCGCCATCGCGTAACTGATGAACGACGTTTTCATTTCATGCTCTAACTCGGTTGGGATCAGACGGTCTTGGATTTCGGACATGCACATACTCCTTCGTCGTATAGGATGATGAATGGACAGATTCTATTTGGAATAAATGAGGAATGAGGAATTAGGAATGAGGAATGGCGGTGCGGTTGCTTGCGCAACCGAATGAATTGATACTTTCCTTTCCCGAAAGGCACAATCTGCCATACCCGGTGATAACAAGCCACCGTATAATATTTCTAATCAAGAGATTGCGAAGCAATCTTTCTGCCATTCCTCATTCCACATTCCTAATTCCTCATTCGTTGAAAACCTAGATATCCAGGTTTTCAACGAGTCTAGCGTTTTCTTCGATGAATTCCCTGCGCGGCTCCACCTGGTCGCCCATGAGGAGGGTCATCAGCTCGTCGGCGGCGATGGCGTCGGACAGGCTGACCTGCATCATCACGCGGGTTTCGGGGTTCATGGTGGTGGACCACAGCTGCTCGGCGCTCATCTC
>JBDRTL010000248.1:0-5705 GCA_043824045.1 Bacillota bacterium | reverse complement strand
CGCGGGGCTGTGCACGTCCACGGTCAGCTGCGGCAGGTGTGTAAGAATGTAATGCCCGACTTCGCGGTTGATATCCATGGAATCCATCGGGTATCGCTTGTCGCTGCGGCGGGCTTCCACCTTAAAGGCGCCCTGCCTGTCCCGCATCAGGGCGACGGCCTGCTCGCAGATGGCCGGAAAATTCTCCTTGTCCATTTCCACGGCGTGGCACACGCTGTGCACACCGAATACCTTGCGCACACGCCGCAGGGCTTCTTCCATATCGCCGGCGTCCGAAACGTACACGCGGCTGTCCGACAGCCACACATGCCCGCGCACCTGCTTGACGGCTTCCTTGATGCGCTCCACCAGCATGCGCATGAAATACGGGCGGTTCAGCCCTTTTAAATGGATTTCCGAAAAGCGCATCATCAGCACTTCACGCAAAGACAATCGACTCCTTATTTATCTGCGGGTAAATTTCGAAAGCACCCGATACTGCGCCGCGATGACCTGCACCGCCGTTTGAATTTCTTTCCGGGTATTTTGAAGCGAAAAGCTGATGCGGATAGCGCTGCCCATCACCGTTTCGGACAATCCCATCGCCGTCAGCGCGACGGAATATTTCCGTGACCGGCTGGAACAGGCCGAGCCCGTGCCGACGATGACGTTTTCGCTTTCCAGCGCGTGCACCATCGTTTCCGCCTTGACGGGCGGCAGCGAGACGCACAAAATATGATAAGCGCTGTCTGCGTCCTCCGGTTTCGGGCCGATGATCACGGCCCCGGGAATCGCGTCCAGTATCCCTTTCGCCGTCTCCGCTTTCAGGCCGCGCAGCGTTTGATACGCCGCAGGCTGATACGCTTTCACCGCTGCGGCAAAGCCCGCCGCGCCCACGGTGTTGTCCGTACCCGCCCTTAGCCCGCGTTGGTGGCCGCCGCCCACGATGATCGGGCGGAGCGTATGGCCGTCCCGCACGATCAGCGCGCCGACGCCCTTGGGGCCGTGCACCTTGTGCGCGCTGACGGCATAGGACTGGATGGAAAGCTGCTTCATGCTGAGCGGAACGCGCAGGTAGCCCTGCACGCCGTCTACATGGATGGCGGCCTGCGGTGCGAGCCGGCCGCGCAGGTTCACGACTTGAGAAAGCGGCATGACGACGCCCGTTTCGTTGCTGACCTGCATGACGCAGATCAGCTTTACGCTTGAATCGAGCATCCCTTCCAGCGCCCGCAGGTCGAGCGATCCGCGCCCATCCAGCGGAATCCGTTTGACGGCAAAGCCCATGGTTTCGGCTTCCAGGCAGGCGCTGCGCACGGCGGCGTGCTCGGCGGCCGAGTACAGCACCGTGCCGCCGCCCTTCAGCTGTTTCAGATGCCCGAGGATGCCCAGATTGTTGCTTTCGGTGCCGCCCGAAGTGAAGACGACATTGTCAGGCTTCATGGAAAGCGGCGCGGCAATCACAGCGCGCGCTTCTTCCAGCGCGCGCTCGGCGTCCACGGCCTTTTTATACAGCGCGGACGGATTGTAATACCCGCTCCGCATCGATTCGGCCATCGCCTCGATGACCTCGGGATACGGCTGCGTGGTGGCGCTGTTGTCCAGATAGATTTCCATTACGCGTTGAACACGCCGTGCGGCAGGTATTTCTTGATATACTCCACCAGATCGCCGCTGGGCTCGAACACGATGATCCGCTTGGTGGCATCCTTGACGTAGTAGAAGTAATACAGCTTCGCACCCCTGTTTAAAAACCAGTTTTTGGCCTTGGCGCCCGGCATGCTGATGATTCTGCGGAAATGGTCGCTCTCCACCGGCCCGAAGGAATCGACGTTCTTCACGCGCATGGTGCCCAGGCTCTTGCGCTTTTTGTTGTTGTACACCTGCGCGAAATCCAGCTCGCCGTTGGTGAAGGTGTACTCATACTCCGTGCGCAGGCGATCCTTGTACAAAAACAGCAGCACCGCAATGCCGATTAAAAGCACCAGATTGATTAACAGCTGTATGGAAAACCCGGTGAACACCCACTGCAGCATCATGAACCCCAGAATCGCGGACAGCACCATGACGACGTTGGCCAGATAGTACAGGACTTCCTGCGCAAAGCGGTTTTTCTTGACGACGATTTCTTCCATGAAATGATCCATACAAAACCCCCCAGACCTCGATTTTATCGTTATAATATGACGAACAGGTAGATTACCGTGGTGATGCCGCCAACCAGAATGCCGCCAAGCACCTCAAACGGCGTGTGCCCGATCAGCTCCTTGAGCTCCTCGTCGGAAATGCGCTTGCCGTTGATGAGCACGTCCTTCAAAATTCGGTTGATGACCGTTGCCTGCGTGCCCGTTTCGCGGCGGACGCCGATGGCGTCGTACATCACGATCAGGCTCAACACCATGCTGATGCCAAACACCGTGGTATCAAACCCCTGGGTAAAGCCGACGCTCAGCATCAGCCCGACCACCATCGCCGAGTGGGACGACGGCATGCCGCCGGAGCCGATGAGGCGCCGCCAATCCAGCTTATGTTCCACGCGGTAGTACAGCGGCACCTTCAAAATCTGCGCCGTGAACCACGCGAAAAGCGAACACAGCACGATCGGATTGGAAAAAGCATCCATGAAATCGTGCACCGGAAAAGTCCCCTTTCGTCAGCTTGCCCTCGTCAGCGTAAAATCCGCAAGCTCCGTTAAAAACGCGGCGCGCCGCCCAAAACAGGATAGCGCTTCCTTAGCCTCTGCAATCAGCCGCCCTGCCTGCGCGCGGGAGGCGTCCTCCCCGTAGACGGCGGGCCAGGTCATCTTGCCACGCTGCGCATCCATGCCGGTCTGCTTGCCCAGTATTGTAGCATCCCCCCGCAAATCCAGCAAGTCGTCCACAATCTGAAACGCGTGACCGAGCTTTTCGCCGTAGGTTCTGCCCGCGAAAAGCTGCGCTTCGTCCGCGCCGGAAAGCAGCAGCCCGGCGACCATCGGCGCGGTGAGCAGATCGCCGGTTTTGTGCCGCTGGATATAGTGTACCATATCCCTCCTGGGCTGTGTACCCTCCAGCATCACATCCAGCGTCTGCCCCGCGATCATGCCGCGCACGCCCGCGCGGTTTGCGATCTCTGAAATCGCGGCGAGCGCGCGGGGATCGCCGCTTGCAAGCGCCGCCGATAGCATGGTTTCAAACGCGAGGGAATACAGCGCGTCGCCCGCGAGGATGGCGATATTCTCCCCAAACACGCGGTGGCTGGCCGGCTTGCCGCGGCGGAGTTCGTCGTTGTCCAAAGCGGGCAGATCGTCGTGAATCAGGGAATAGGTGTGGATCATTTCAAGCCCCAGCGCATAGGGCATCGCCGTTTCCCAGCCGTCCTTCTTAAGATGATACGCCGCGAGCAAAAGCACCGGCCGCACCCTTTTGCCGGGCAGCAGGAGGCTGTAGCGCATGGCGGATTTGAGCGGTTGGGGAATCTGCCCGTCCGCCGGTGCGTCGGCCGGCGCGTCCAATTGTAAATTTTCATCGCCCTTGAGCAGCGGATGCGCCCCGATGGCCGCGTTCACCGCCCGCAGGTAGCGGCCGTAGGTGCGGTTGAAGTCCACGGCCTATTCCTCTATGCCGCCGGGTGGGATATCCTGCTTGGCGACGGCGGATTCCTCCACGGCGAGCGTGCCGTCCTTCTTTTGGCTGACCTCATACAGCCGCGCCGCGGCCGCCTGCAGCCGTTCCTCGAGGCTCTTGGCCAGCTTCGCGCCTTTTTCGTAGGCGTCCATCAGCTTTTCCAGCGGCATTTCGCCCTGCTCCATCTGGTCGGCCAGCGCTTCCAGCTTTAGCAGATCCTCTTCAAAGCTCGGTTTTTGATCCTTCATTGGATCTCCTCCTTTAGCACGCGAAGGGTTTTCGCCTCGATGGCGCCGTCGCTCAATAAAACGGTGAAAGTGGAACCGGGTTTCAGCAGTTCTACGCTTTGTATGGTTTTCTTCGCCTGCCGCACGATGGCGTAGCCGCGCGCGAGCGTGGCTTTGGGGCTGGCGGCCGTAAGACGCAGCGTGAGCTCGGATAGCCTGCGCGCCTTGATCCCCATCGCCTGCTTATACAGCAGCGTGACGCGCTGTTTGAGCCCCTGCACGCGCTCTGTGATCACGCCCAGCTGCCTGTCGGGAGTCTGGCGGGCTACCCGCGCGGCGAGGCCCGACAGAACGGCGGATTGGGCCGACAGCGTCTGATCGCAGGCGCGGCGCATGCGTGTTTGAATCTTTTCGACGGTGAAAATCAGCTGCTCCCGCTGCGGCACCACGAGCTCGGCGGCCGCCGACGGCGTGGGCGCGCGCAGATCCGCCACGAAATCGGAAATGGAAAAGTCCGTCTCATGCCCTACGGCGCTGACCACGGGCTTGCTGCACTTAAAAATCGCGCGGGCCAGCGCTTCCTCGTTGAACTGCCAGAGGTCCTCCAGGCTGCCGCCTCCGCGCGCCACGATGATCACGTCCACCGCGTCCAGCCTGTCCAGCGCTTCCACGGCATGGGCGATCTCCAGCGCCGCGCCCTCACCCTGCACCGCGACCGGATACAGGTAAAACGGGATGCCCGGGTGCCGCCGCCAGCCCACGCGGGTGATATCATGGATGACCGCGCCCGTTTTGCTGGTGGCGACGCCCACACCCTCTGGCAGCAGCGGCAGCGGTTTTTTAAGCGCCGCGTCGAACAGCCCCTCGGCCTGCAGCTTCTTTTTGAGCGCTTCCATCATGAGATGAATCTCGCCCAGCCCCTCCTCCTCCATGCCCTCGGCGTAGAACTGGTAGGAGCCGGTCTTGACGTACAGCCCCACGCTGCCGCGCAGGATGACCTTCATGCCGTCCGCGGGCCGGAAGTTGAGCCCGATCGCCGACGTGCGGAACATCGCGCACTGGATGGCGCTCTTCTCGTCTTTCAAGGTAAAGTACAGATGCCCCGACACGTGCCGCTTGAAGTTACTGATCTCGCCGCGCAGGAAAAGATTGCGCAGCATCGGATCGCCCGCAAGGCTTTTGCGGACGTACTCGTTGAGTTCCTCCACCGTGAGCGTCAGCCGCGTGTTCATCCCGGCGCTTTCTCCGCGGCGTCCACGGTGTTTGTCATCAGCATGGCGATCGTCATCCGGCCCACGCCGCCGGGCACGGGCGTAATGAAGCTCGCCTTTTCTTTTACGGCTTCAAAGTCCACGTCTCCGCAGAACTTGCCGTCCACGCGGTTCATGCCCACGTCGATGACCACCGCGCCGTCCTTCACCATATCGGCGGTGATGAACTTTGGCTTGCCGATGGCCGCCACGAGGATATCCGCGCGGCGGGTATGCGCCGCCAAATCTTTGGTTTTCGAGTGGCAGACGGTCACCGTCGCGTTCTGGTGCAAAAGAAGCACCGCCATGGGCTTGCCGACGATGTTGGAGCGCCCGACGACCACCGCGTCCTTGCCGGCGATTTCGATACCGGCGGATTTGAGCATAACCATCACGCCTTTGGGCGTGCAGGCAACGGGGCCGGGATCGCCGCGCAGGAGCTTGCCGACGTTCACGTTATGGAAACCGTCGGCGTCCTTCCCGGGCAGGATCAGATCCAAAACTCTTGCGGAATCGAGATGCGGGGGCAGCGGCATCTGCACGAGGATGCCGTGGATGGCTTTGCTAGAGTTGGCCTTTTGAATGACCTGCTCCAGCGTTTCCTGCGTGGTATCCTCGGGCAGGCGTACGGTTTTGGAATAGAT
>JBDRTL010000247.1:0-3149 GCA_043824045.1 Bacillota bacterium | reverse complement strand
GCTGGAGGCCATTGATGTGACCGAACACCGCAAAATCCAAAAATACGGCACGGCGCACCCCATCACCCTCGTGAAGAACGAGATGATCGAGTGCTTCACGGGCATGGGGTTTGAGGTGCTGCAGGGGCCCGAGGTAGAGCTGGATTATTACAATTTCGAGCTGATGAACATCCCTAAAAACCACCCCGCGCGCGACGCGCAGGATACCCTCTATATCGACGACAACGTCGTGCTGCGCACGCACACCAGCCCCATGCAGGCGCGCGCGATGCTCACGCGCAAGCCGCCGATTCGCATCATCTGCCCCGGCCGCGTCTACCGCGCCGACGAGGTGGACGCCACCCACAGCCCCGTGTTCCATCAAATGGAGGGGCTCGTGGTGGACGAGCATATTTCCATGGCCGACCTGCGCGGCACGCTGGACGCGTTTGCCAAGCATATTTACGGGCCGGAGGTGTCCATCCGCTTCCGCCCCGGCTTTTTCCCCTTCACCGAGCCAAGCGCCGAGGTGGACCTGACCTGCTCGGCCTGCAAGGGCACGGGCTGCAGGATCTGCAAGGGCACGGGCTGGATCGAGATTTTGGGCTCCGGCATGGTCAACCCCAAGGTGCTGGAGATGTGCGGCATCGACTCGCAGAAGTACTCGGGCTTCGCCTTTGGCATCGGCCTGGACCGCATCGCGATGGGCCGGTACGATATCCGCGATCTGCGGCTCTTGTTTGAAGGCGACGCGCGGCTTTTGGGCCAGCTGCGATAAGGAGGGCGTAACGATGAAATTACCGTTGAGCATGATCCGGGATTACGTGGGCATTCCCATCTCCGCCGAAGCCTACGCGCAGCGCATGATTATGACCGGCACGGCCGTGGAAAGCATCGAGCGGCCGGGCGCGGAGATCCAAAACGTGGTCGTGGGCCGCGTGCTGACCTGCGAACCCGTGGACGGCACGCACCTGCACCGGTGCACCGTGGACGCCGGGCAGGAAAAACCCCTGCGCATCGTGTGCGGCGCGCCAAACGCCGCCGTGGGTATCCTCGTACCGGTCGCGCTGGACGGCGCCACGCTGCCCGGCGGACATGTGATTAAAAAAGGCAAGATGCGCGGCATGGAAAGCGAAGGGATGCTGTGTTCCGCGGCCGAGCTGAACATTTCGCAGGAATTGTACAAAAGCGTCGGCGAGGAAGGCCTCCTGATTTTCCATGAGGAATATCCCGTGGGGATGGATATCAAGACCGTCGTGGGGCTGGACGATGCGATCATCGATTTTGAAATCCTCGCCAACCGCCCGGACTGCATGTGCGCGCTGGGCATCGCCCGCGAAACAGCGGCGGCGCTCAATACCGACTTCCTTGCCCCGAATAACACCGTAAAGGAATCCGGCGGCGATATCAAAAGCGAAGTCAAAATCACCGTGCAGGACCCCGACCTCTGCCCGCGCTATACCGCGCGCGTGATCAAGAACGTGCGCGTCGCGCCTTCCCCCGGGTGGCTGCGCAGATACCTGACCGGCGCGGGGCTCCGGTCCATCAACAACATCGTGGACATCACCAACTTCGTGATGATCGAATACGGCCACCCGATGCACGCGTTTGACTTAAGCAAGGTGCGCGGGCGCGAGATTATCGTGCGCCGCGCCAGAGACGGCGAAAAGCTGACGACGCTGGACGGCGTGGAGCGCGCCTTCACCTCCTCCGACCTCCTGATCTGCGACGCGCAAGGCGCCACGGGCATCGGCGGCGTGATGGGCGGCGAGGAGAGCGAGATCACCGAAAAAACCACCGAGGTAATGTTTGAGTGCGCGAGCTTCAACCGCACCGCCATCCGCCTCACCAGCCGCGCGCAGGGCATGCGCACCGACGCTTCCGCGCGCTTTGAGCGCGGGGTGAGCGCAGCGACCACCCTGGAGGCCACCAACCGCGCCTGCATGCTCGTGGATATGCTGGACGCGGGCGACGTGGTGAACGGCTGCATCGACATATACCCAAACCCCGTCCCCCCGCAGCCCGTAACCGCAAGCGTACGGCGGATTTCCGAGCGCTGCGGCGTGAATATCCCCGCCGTGACGATGGCGCAAATCCTTGAAAAGCTGTTCTGCAAGGTGGCGCTGGACGGCGACACCTTAACCGTCATCCCGCCCCCGTACCGCAGCGATATCGAGGCCGAGGCCGACGTATGCGAGGAAGTGCTGCGCATCTACGGCTACGAGCACATCGGCTGCACGCGCCTGCGCGGCGAAGCTACGCAGGGCGGCGTCTCCCCGCGGCTGAAGCTGATTGGAAAAACCGCCGATATCCTGCACGGGATGGGCTATATCGAGATCATGAACTTCTCCTTCCTGAGCATGCAGGAGATCGAAAAGCTGATGCTGCCCGGCGGCGACCCGCGCCTCGACCCGCTGCAAATCGTAAACCCGCTGGGCGAGGACAGCTCCGTGATGCGCCCCACGCTCGCGCCCGATATGCTGAGAACCCTGTCTTTCAACATGAACCACGGCACGCCCGCGGCGAGACTCTACGAAGCCGCCGCCGTGTTTGACAAGCACAACCCCACGCCCGAGGGCCTGCCGGCCGAAACGCAGACGCTCTGCCTGGGCGGCTACGGCGAGGATACGGATTTCTACACGATGCGCGGCGCGGCGGAGGCAATCCTTTTGTCGCAGGGCGTCGAGTACACGGTGGAGAAGGGCGCGGACACGTATTACCACCCCGGCCGCTGCGCAGTGCTTTCCAAAGACGGCGCCGTGATCGCCAAGGTCGGCGAGGTGCACCCCGCGGTGCGGGAAGCCTTCGATATGCCGCGGCGCGCCGTGATCGCCGAGATCGACCTTTCGCTGCTGCAAAAGCTCGCCGTGCCGATGGGCAAACTGAACCCGCTGCCGCGCTTCCCCGGCGTCACGCGCGACCTTGCGCTTTCGATGGACGAGGCCGTAGCCGTCGGCCCGCTGATGATCGCCATGCGCAAAGCGGGCGGCGAACTGCTGGAAAGCATCGAAATGTTCGACGTCTACCGCGGCGAAAAGCTTGGCGAGGGCAGGAAATCAGTGGCGTTCTCGCTTGCCTTCCGCGCGCCCGACCGCACGCTGACCGAGCCGGAGATCATCAAGGCAATGGAGAAAATCCAGCGCTCTTGCGCCTACCAGTTCGGGGCGGTG
>JBDRTL010000246.1:0-2194 GCA_043824045.1 Bacillota bacterium | reverse complement strand
GAGCATAATAAACCAGGAGTTGTTTTCCAGGTCTATGGCCGTAACCTCGGCCGTTCCGGTTTTGGCGGCGACCTGATCGCGGTATTCCCATTTGGTAAAGTATTTGGCCGCCGTTCCGGTTTCGTCCACAACGCCCTTCATGCCCAGCAAAATCAAATCTAGGTACTGCTGCGAGTTTTCAAAGACGTTTAGCACCGTGGGCGTGCGCTGGCTTAGAATATCGCCTTCGGGAGACGTGATGGAGTCCACAATCATTAAATTGTTCACCACGCCGCCGTTTCCCAGCGCAGCGGCGTAACGGCTGACGGCCGCGGGCGTGACCACGGTGATCGACTGTCCGATCGCCACCTGGATGGTCTGGCCGCCGCCCCACTTGATATCGTTTAAGTAGTTGTAGGCATCGCCGATCACCGCCTGCAGGTACACCATCTCACGCGTCATGTTCAGCTCTTCCATCAAAATGGGGCGCATGGAAACCACCCAGTCGGACTGGCTGGTATTGACCGCCATGTCCATCAGGCGCTTGACGCAGCGGTTCAGGCTTTCGTCGTCGTAGGTGATGTTGCGGATGGCGCCCTGGTTTCGCAGGTGCTTTTTCACGGAGTTGAACACGATGATGGGCACGGCGGTGTCCTGCGAGGCTTCGTCCATCGCCTTGGAGGGATCATACAGGCTTGTCTGGTTGCCGACGACGCTTCGCTCCTCGCCCGGCAGATCCACGCCCGTGCGACTGGTGAGCCCGAATTCGGACGCGTACTGATACAGCCTCGTTTCGCCAAGCCTTGCGCCCAGCGTGTAGAAGAAGAAGTTGCAGCTGTTGGAAAGGCCCTGCACGATGGTCTGGTACTGGTGCTTATACCGCTGCGAGGCGGAAATCCAGCACTTGGGCGCGGTGCTTTCGTCGGTGGTGTACAGCATGAACAGCCCGCCGTCGGAGATGGTTTCGTCGGGCATCAGTTCGCCTTCCATCAGTGCGCCCAGGGAGGAAACCATCTTGAAGATCGAGCCCGGCGTGGCGCGGGCATGGATATTGAAGTTCATCAGCAGGTTTCGCTCGTCGGTCAAAATCTCGCGGCTTTCGTCTCCGGCGGCGATCAGCGCGTTCAGGTCATAGGTGGGATAGTTGGCCATGGCCAGCACACGGCCGTCCATATCGATGACCATCATGGCGGCGCGGTCGGCCAGCGAAAGGGGGTATTTCTCCCAGTTGCGGTTTTCGATATCGGCGCGGTTGGTTTCCAGCCAGGAGTTGAGCATCAGTTTGCTTTCCTGCGCGGCGCGCGTGGTTTCCACGTTCAGCGCCAGGGCGCGCTCGGCCTGCTGCTGGTAGCTTGCGTAGATCGTCAGCTTGACGTTGTTGCCGTCCTGCGGCTCCACGTAGCTTAGTTCCCGGGTGATCTTGCCCACATTGTCGCGCTCGACGATGCGGTAGCCCTGCCGGGCGTCGTTGTTCTGCGTCAGCCAGTCTTCCATCGAGGCTTCGATGCCGTCCAGGCCGATGGTATCGGAGTACTTGTACCCCTTGGGGCTGAGTTCCTCCCACTTGGCGATGGAGGGAATCGCGCCGATGTAGCCGATCACCTGCGCCGCAAGGGTGCTTCGCGGATACACGCGCTTGGTGCCTACCGCGACTTCCAGCCCCGGCAGGTTCATGGAGCGGGTCTCGATCTCGATCACGGCCTCGTAGGGTACGTCCTCGGCGATCACAACGGGCTGGGAGAGGAACAGGTTCATCTGCATTTCGGAATACACCGACATGACCTTGAGCATCTTTCCCTCGTCCATGCCGCCCGGGATCTGATAGCGCTGTTTCAGCCGTTCGATCGCGTCGGCGGCGGTGGGAACGCCGGTCACGGTGAAGTAATGATTGGCCCGCCACTGCGTTTCGCGGGTCTGCAGCACCGCTTCCGATACGCCCGACCCGAAGTTGAACCGCCATTCCCCCGTATCGGGGTTTCGCTCGATCACAAAGTCCACGTTCAGCTCGCGGCCGTTCTTTTCGATGATATCAATGCCGTCGGAGATCGCCTGCGTGAAGGCCTTATAATCGGCGGCGGAGTTCTGCGACGCGTCGCGGTAGAAGGTGACGTTGTAGATCATCTCGTCCTTGGCGAGGATCACGGCGTCGGCGTCGGTAATCATGCCGCGGCTGCCGCGCAGCGAGATTTTGGTGGTCCGGCGCGTTTCGGCGGTC
>JBDRTL010000245.1:0-10054 GCA_043824045.1 Bacillota bacterium | reverse complement strand
ATGGCGATCACGGCGGTGGGGCGTTTTTGTAGTTCAAACTCATTGAGCAGCTTATGGATTCCGATGGCGCCGTCTTCCAGCGAATAGCCGGATTCCAGCCGCACGCAGATGTTTTCCTCCAGCCCAAGCGAGACCATCTCGTCGTGGTAGCCCTGCTCGCGCTTGGAGGAGCCGCGCTTTTGCCGCTTGCCGCCCAGAAACGCGATGCGCTTGTGGCCCAGCGCGTGCAGGTGGCGCACGGTGATGCTGGCGCTCTCGTACATATCGCCGGAAATGCATACGCATGGAAAGCTTTCCAGCGGGTCGCCGATCAGCACGATGGGCATATAGTTTCGCAGGTGGTTGAGAACCGTGAGGCGGTCCTTCTCCTTGTCGTCCTCCACCATGCCGCCCGCGAGGATCACCCCGTCCGGGCGTCGCTCGATCAGTTGATCCAAAAACGCCTGATATTCGCTGATGCTGTCGGGAATGCGGGACAGGATCAGCGAATAACCGTTGGCCCGCGCCTCGTCCGCGGCGGCGGAGAACAGCTCGCCGTAGAAGGGGTGGGCGATTTCGGGAAGGCCTATGCTGATGAGCTTGGAATGCCCCTGGTTCAGGCCCCGCGCAGCGACGCTGGGCTTATAGTTATACTTCTGCACAACTTCCAGCACCTTGCGTTGTTTTGCGGAATTCAGGTTGGGTGTCTCGCTGAGCGCGCGGGAAACCGTGGCGATGGATACGCCGGCTTCGTTCGCAATATCGAAAATGTTGATTTTATTGCGCATAGTGCTCCTCGGCTCATCAGAGATTGAAACTGGCTGTTCCCCGTGTTTGGGAACGGGAACCGGCGCCTGATGCAGACCATGGGAAACTGCATTACGTACATTCTACTATTGAATGGGTTGAAACGCAATACTATTTGAAAACGTATTTCAAAATGTGCGCGGGCACACGCAAATACGAGGATAAATCATCTGCCCGGAAACGCAGGAAACAAGGGGAATTGCGCTAAAACCCTTGTTATCATGTTAACAAATGGTTAAATTCATTCCAGATACTACAAAAAGTATTGACAAAGAAAATGAGGTACGGTATAGTGAAATAAAGAAAACGTTTTCAAATGTGAGGTGGATTATTTGCAGAGAGCTTTGTTTCACAGGAGAAACGCCACATCAGATGTTTTGCCGATCCAGGCCAGAAAGACCTCCTTATGGAAGAATACGGCGCAGAACAAGACGCTTTTATTCATGTGCCTTCCGGCCATCGTGTTCTTTGTCGCCTTTTCCTATATCCCCTTGCCGTTCAGCTACATCGCGTTCACGAAGTTCAATTACGTCAAGGGCATTTTCGGCAGCCCGTTCGTCGGCTTTAAAAATTTCGCGTTTCTGTTCACTTCGGGGCAGCTGACTCTTCTGCTGCGAAACACGATATTGTTCAACCTCGCGTTCATTCTGCTGGGGAATTTCTGCCAGATCACGTTTGCCATTCTCCTCAACGAGGTGCGATCCAAATGGTTTAAAAAGGTCACGCAGTCCATGATGTTCCTGCCGTACTTCATCTCCACGGTGCTGGTGAGCCTGCTGGTGTACAACCTGATCAACTACGACTACGGGTTCGTCTCCGCGCTGGTGCGCTCCGTGGGCGGCGATATGCCCAAGCTCTATTCGGATGCCGCCGCCTGGCCGTTCATCATCGTGCTGGTCAATCTCTGGCAGACCACGGGATACGGCACCGTGATCTACTTCGCCGCCATCACCGGCATCGACGAATCGATGATCGAAGCCGCCACCGTGGACGGCGCCAACGGATTCCAGCGCATCCGCTACATCATGCTCCCGTGCCTGAAACCGACCGTCGTCATTTTGCTCCTGTTCGCCATGGGCGGCATCATCCGCGGCAATTTCGGCCTGTTCTACAACCTCGTCGGCAACAATTCCGTGCTCTTCAAAACAACGGACATCATCGAAACCTACGTATACCGCGCGTTGATGAACAACTTCAACTTCTCCCAGGGCAGCGCCGTGGGCCTGTTCCAATCCGTCGTCGGGTTTGCCATCGTGATGATCGCAAACACGGTCGTGCGCCGCATCGAATCCGACTACGCATTGTTCTAGAAAGGAGAAGGCTGTGAAAAAAGAAGCCCAGACAGGCAAATTCAACCACCTGAAAATCGACTGGACCGACCGCACCATCCGCGGCTTCACCTACGTGCTCGTCGGCCTCTTCGCCGTCGCCTGCATCATCCCGTTTTGGTTGATCATCTCGTCCTCGTTCGCCAGCGAATCCTCCATCCGCCGCACGGGGTTTACCCTGTGGCCGTCGGAGGTATCGCTCCGGTCCTATAACCTGATTCTACAGAATCCCGATTTGCTGATCGGCTCGTATATCGTGACCATCCTGATGACGGTGATCGGCACCCTCATCGGGCTGTTTATCGTCTCCATGACCGGTTATGCCCTGCAGCGCAGGGATTTCCAGATGCGCAACAAGATTTCGTTCTTCATCTATTTCACCTCGCTGTTTACAGCTGGTCTGGTGCCTTTCTACTACGTGATCGTCAAAATCTACGGCCTGAAGGACAATTATTTCGCCGTGCTGCTGCCGCTTTTAATGAACCCGTGGCTGATCATCCTGATGAAGAACTTCGTCAAGGCCATCCCCCACGAGATTACCGAATCCGGTAAGATCGACGGCGCGGGCGACTTCACCATCTTCTACAAGCTGATCATTCCATCCATGACTCCGGCGCTGGCGACCATCGGATTGTTTATCGCGCTGGGGTACTGGAACGAGTGGTATTATTCCTCCCTATTCCTGACGACCATCGTAAAATACCGGCCGCTGCAATACCATTTGTACAACATCATCAACTCGGTTTCGTCCCTGAAAAACTCCGTGGCGTCCACCTATGTGGTCATTTCCGATCTGCCGTCCGAAACTTTGAAGATGGCTACGGCGGTGCTCGCCACCGGTCCGATCATCTTCGCATACCCCTTCGTGCAGAAATACTTCGTCGCCGGCCTCACCGTCGGCGCGGTGAAGGGGTAAACTTCCCGGGTTTTTGTGCTGTGTGAAAGGCACAAGATCATATATTTTGTTAAGGAGGCAACCTGTAATGAAGAAACTTGTAACGTTACTCATGGTCCTGACGATGCTGCTGACCCTGGCGCCCGCAGTCTTCGCCGAAGGATCGGACACCGACTATGCCGCCTGGTTCCCGGGAGTGGACACCAGCGAGCACGTCGTCATCACGATGCTCGTCACCGGCAACGTGCCCACGAACAAGACCAACGAAGTGCTGGCCGTGTTCAACGAGAAGCTGACCGCGGCGATCAACGCCGAACTGCAGATCCAGTGGATCGAGTGGGCAGACTGGCAGACGAAGTATCAGCTCGCGCTGGCCATGCAGGACGGATCCATCGATTTGGTCGGCACCGCGACCGACTGGCTGTACGCCTGGGACAATGCCCGCAACGGCGGCTTTATGGCCCTGAGCGAAGACATGCTGGCCGCCTACGCGCCCAAGACCTACGCGTCCGTTTCCAAAGAGCACTGGGATATGTGCAAATATGACGGACAGATCTACTTCGCGCCTGAAGACAACTATGCGCAGTGGACCAACCACGGCTTCATGTACCGCGGCGACTGGGCAACTGCCGCCGGCATCGAAAACGGCGATATCAACAGCTGGGATCAGCTGGGCCAGTACTTCCAGTACATCAAGGACACCATGCCCGACGTCATCCCGTGGGATGCCAACGGCAGCGGCTCCTCCTATTCTCCGCAGGTGGCCGGCGGCTATCTGACGGACAAAGAGGGCCTGATCTCGGTCGAAGGCCTGCCCGTGGCGCTGTTCTACGGCACCAAGAACGCTCCGTATACGCTGTCGCGCGCTTTCCTGGAGGGCGACTCCCTGGTCAACTTCGCCGTGCAGCAGAAAGCATGGGCGACCGCAGGCTACTGGCGCGAGGACGTGCTCAACTACACCGGCGAAGTCAACGTGGAGCTTGAAGAAGGCCTCACCGGCGCGCATCAGCACCACACCCAGACCTGGCGCACCGAGCGTGTGAAGATGGAGAAGAAACAGCCGGGCAGCGACCTTCGCTTCTACTGGTTTGGCGAAGAGTCCGACGCTCTGGTCTCCCTTAACATCACCCACGGCGCGATGGCAGTCGCCGGCCAGAGCAAAAACCCCGAGCGCGCTCTGATGGTCTATGACCTCATCCGCAACGACCCGACCTTCTATAAACTGTTCAACTACGGCGTGGAAGGCCAGCAGTATATCATCGCCGACGGTTTCCTCGCCCGTCCCGACACCTACAAGGACGATACCACCGACGGCGTCAGCCTCGACTACTGGTGGGGCCGCAACGACAACCTGGAAATCAGAAGCTCCGAGGTTGACTGGGTTGCGTACGACGCGCTGCTCACCAACGAATACGATCCGGTCAAGATCGACTATCCGTACGGCAAGCTCGTCTTCAACACCGACGCGTTCTCCGTGGAACTGGATAACGTCACCAACGTATACAACACCTATATGCCTGTGATCACCTTCGGAAAGGCCGCCGATCCCGTTGCGTACGTGGCGGAATTCCGTCAGGCGCTGTTGGACGCCGGCATCGAAACCGTGATGGCCGGAGTGCAGAGCCAGATCGACGCAGTTTACGGCAACTGATCCAGGCAAGTCATAGAACGACCGACATGCGGGGCTCGCAAAACGGTTTGCGAGCCCCGATTTACACAAAGGAGCGCGGCTCATGAGAACATCAATCCGATTGAATTCCGATTGGCGCTTTCACCTGGGTGAACAATCGCAGGCCTATTTCAAAGGGTATGACGACAGCGCGTGGGAGACGGTCACCCTTCCGCACGACTGGTCCGTCACCCTGCCGTTTGACAGGAACTGTTCCAGCGGCACGGGCTATCTGCCCGGCGGCGTCGGCTGGTACCGGAAGCGGTTTGAGCTTAAAGAACTCGGAAATCAAAAGGTATTTGTCTCCTTCGGCGGCGTTTATCGCAGCGCCAGGGTATGGGTCAACTCCAACTATCTGGGAATGCGCCCCTGCGGCTATTCCACGTTCACCTATGATATTACGGAGTTTGCCAAAGAAGGCGAAAACGAAATCAGCGTCCGCTGCGAGCACATCGAGCTTGCGGATTCGCGCTGGTTCACCGGGAACGGAATTTATCGCGACGTGACGCTGACCGTTTGTGCATCCGCTCACCTGATCACGGATGAGGTTTTTGCGTACACGGAGCATGCGGATACTACGCGGGCAAAAATCCGCGTCACGGCGAAGACGACGCAAGGCGCAAAAGCGCGCTTTATCCTGAAAGATCACACGGGGAAAACGGTTGCGGAAGGATTCGGCGCGCTGGAGGTTCCCGCGCCCAGGCTTTGGTCGGCCGAAACGCCGTATCTTTATACGCTGGTCGCAGCCGCCTGTGTAAACGGCGAGGAGACGGACAGGCTGGAGCTTCCTTTCGGCATCCGCACCTTCCGCTTTGACGCAGACGGGGGGTTTTCCCTCAACGGGACACCCATGAAGCTCAAAGGGGTATGCCTGCACCATGACGCGGGCGTGCTCGGCGCGGCCGTGCCAAAGGAAGTGTGGAAGCGCCGATTGCTCAAACTGCGGGAAGCGGGCGCCAACGCCGTCCGCTGCAGCCACAACCCGCCGGATACCCACCTGCTGGATTTGTGCGACGAGCTGGGCTTTCTGGTGATCGACGAAGCCTTTGACGAGTGGGAAGGCTGCAAGAACAAGTGGTGGCGCGGGCACAACGTGTATCCGCCTAAACTCTATGGTTATTCGGATGATTTTCCGCAGTGGCACCGGCAGGATCTGGCCGATCTGGTAAAGCGGGACCGCAATCACCCGTGCCTGATTCTCTGGTCCATCGGCAACGAGATCGATTATCCCAACGACCCGTACGTGCACCCCTTGTTTGCGCAGGCGACGGGCAACAACGACAGGGATAAGCCGCTGCAGGAACTGCAGTACAACGCTGACAAGCCCTTCATCGGCCGTCTGGCAACGGTCGCCGGGGAGTTGGCGGCAATCGTCCGGGAGCTCGATCCCTCGCGTCCCGTAACGGCTGCGCTTGCCATGCCGGAGATCAGCAATCTCATCGGGTTCGCGCAAGCGCTGGACGTGGTCGGCTACAATTATAAAGAGGAACTGTACGCGGAGGATCACCAAACGTATCCCAAGCATGTTTTAATGGGCTCCGAGAACCGGCACGAGCCGGAGAACTGGCTTTCTGTGAAGCACAACCCGTATATCTGCGGGCAGTTCCTCTGGACGGGCGTGGATTACCTCGGCGAGTGCATCGGCTGGCCGCAAAGAGTGGCGCAGCCGGGGATTCTCGATACGGCGGGTTACGAAAAGCCGCTGTTTCATCTGCGCAAAGCGCTGTGGACCGACAAGCTGACGGCAAAACTCACGATCGGAAAGCCGGACGAACTCTGGAACGCAAGCTGCGTCTGGGCCGGTACGGACGGCGAAATGCAAGACGTGCTCGTATTCACCAACGGGGAAAGCGCGACGCTGTCCTTAAACGGTGCGGTGATCGGGACGCAGGCAGTGGGCGAAACCTGCACGGCGGCCTTCCGGGTTGCGTTCAAGGCGGGCAAGCTGACTGCCGTCGGCCGCAGGGGAGAGGAAACCGCCGCCGATACGCTGACGACGCCGGACAAAGCCGTAAAGCTCGAGGCAACCTGCGTATCCGAAAAGACGGACGGCATGCGGCAGATCGAGGTCTGTCTGCGGGATCAAAACGGCCTGACCGCCGCGACGGACGACCGGCCGCTGACGGGTTCCGTCCTGGGTGAAGGGGAGTTCATGGGCATTGAAAACGGCTGCGGCCATGATCTGACCAGCTACGCCGGGGCCACCAGGCCCACGTGGCGCGGACGCGCGATCGTATACGTTCGCAAAACGGGCAAAGCGGAGGCGCGGCTTTCCGTGCCCGGCCTGCCGCCCGTCGCCATCGCTTTATAGCGGAATTTTACCGTCTGCGCTTTTCAAAGGAGAACCATGAAAAAGCTGCACATCACGCAGGATATCCTGTATCACGCCACCAGCGTATCCGCGGCGGACGGCGTTGCCACCCTCCGCATTTTCAAAGAGGGCGGCGGGCTGAATATTACGGAAATCGCGAGGCATTCGGAGCGTTACCTCGTGTTCGACATGGAATGCCTGGAAGACCACAGCCTGATCCTGAACATGAACGGTTATGAAAAGGCGGACGATGAAACCCCCGCCTTCTTCATGCGGTTCGGCGTTCTGCCGAAGCTGCGCGCGAAAATCTGCCTGGATCTGCGGCTGATGGATGGGAGCATCCTATTCCCCGAATCCAATCCGGGGCAACTGAAAGTGGTATGCCACGGCAGGCGCGTGGAGCGGTCCGCGATGGAGAAAATCACGCTGGTCATGCCCGCGTGTTTCCACGGCGTCAGCGTCACGCTGTCCGATCTCCTGCTGACGGACGAACGGCCGGAACGCTTTCCGCTTCCCGGCGGAAAGCTGATCGACGAGTTGGGTCAGCTCAGGCTGAAGCAATGGCCGGGGAAACTGCAAAGCGTAGCGGAGATGCGGGACATGCTGCACGCAGCGCTATCCCTGCCCGACGCGTTTGCCGTTGCCGGTTGGGATCAATACGGCGGGTGCGCGGCGAAGCCCGTACAGGAGGGCACGGGGTATTTCACCAAGGCGAAGGCGGACGGGCGCTGGACGCTCGTCGATCCGCTCGGCAACGCGTTTTTCAGCGTGGGGCCCGATTGCACCGTCGTGCGCGCCGACTGCCGGGTGGACGATATGGAGCGCTATATGGACTGGCTTCCCCCGGAAACCGATCCCGTTTACGGGCCGATGTACGCGCATATGCGGTGGCCGCGCGGCAGCGCGCCGCGCACGCGGGACTGCACGCTGTTTTCCTTTGAGCAGGCGAACCTGTACCGCGTGTTCGGCAAGAACTGGCACTCGAAATGGCAAAGCCTGATAAGCCGGCAGTTCAAGCAAAACGGCCTGAACACGCTGGGCAACTGGAGCGATCCGCAAAGCCTGGGCGTGATACAGCTTCCCTACGTCGCGATGCTGCCCGAGTTTCCGGACACGAAACAAAAAATCTTCCGCGATTTCCCGGACGTGCTCTCGCCGGAATACGCACAGGACGCGAAACGCTGCGCGCAGGCTTTAATAAAGCGGGCGGACGATCCGCTGATGATCGGCTATTTCCTGCGCAACGAACCGGAATGGGCGTTTGTGGACGGGCTGATCATCGCCGACGAAGTGCTGTTCCATCCAGAACTGAGTTTCTGCAAGCAGGCTTTGGTCGAGTGGCTGCGGGCCCGATACGCAACGCCGCAGGCGCTGTCAGAAGCGTGGCGGTACCCGGTCGAAAGCTTTGAATGCCTGCAAAAGCCCATCCGCAAAGCGTCGGCGCTGTCCGAAGCCGCGATGCGCGACCTGCGCGCGTTTTCCAAAACGATGCTGGACGCGTATGTCGGCATCATCGCCAAAGCCTGCCGCGAAGTGGACAAACACCACATGAACCTCGGCATGCGCTGGGCGTGGATCTCCGATCCCGATCTGGTCACGGGCTGGACGTATTTCGACGTATTCTCCATCAACTGCTACGCGGTCGACCCGACCGCGGCGCTTGACAACGTGGTCAAGCTCGGGGTAGACTTGCCCGTGATGATCGGCGAGTACCACTTCGGCGCGCTGGATCTGGGGCAGACCGCCACGGGGCTGGAGGCTGTCACAAGCCAGGAGGACCGGGGCGTCGCCTACCGGTACTACACCGAGCGCGCGGCGGCGCACCCGTACGGGGTGGGCTGTCACTGGTTCCAGTGTTACGATCAGTTCGCGCTGGGGCGGTTTGACGGCGAGAATTACAACATCGGCCTGTTCGATGTCTGTACCCAGCCCAACGAAACCATGATGCGGCACATCCGGGCATGCGGCGAGCGGCTGTACGTCGTTAAATTCGGACAGGCGGAACCCACGCAGGAGAAACCCAAGAGCATCCCGATGATCGCATATTGAGTGCGTTGAATAAAACGTAAGGGAATAAAGATGGCAGCGTTTCGTTACCTGATCAAAATGAAGATACTGGTTGGTTTTACGTACCGCTTCGAGGTCGTCATGGTCGTGCTGACGCGGCTTGTGGTGATGGTGGCGTCCGTATACCTGTGGAACAGCGCGTACAAAAATCAGACCGAGCTGGAAGGCCTCGCGCACAGCCAGATGATCACCTACGCGGTGCTTGCGATCGTGTTAAGCAGCCTGTTTCAAACCGAGGTGGAAAACGAAATCAGCAGCGGCGTCTACCGCGGCGGCATCGCCGTCCAGTTTCTGCGCCCGGTGGATGTGCTGTCGATGTTCTTCTGCGGGGATCTCGGGCTGCTCTTCACAAATATGCTGCTGCGCGCCGCGCCGCTTCTGGCGTGCGGCGTGCTGTTCTTCGGCATGGCAGCACCTGTTTCCGCCGCCGCGCTATTGCTGTTTTTAATCAGCATCGTTTTTTCGTACCTGATCCTCTGGCTGCTCGCGGCCATCACCTCCATGGCCACGTTCTGGGCGATGTTCCTGGGCCAGATCGGCGCGGTGCGTGGCGTTGTGGTCAGCATCTTTTCGGGCATGCTCATTCCCATCTGGTTTTTCCCGCCTGTCCTGCAGGACATTCTCCGTTTCCTTCCGTTCCAGTACACGTATCAAACGCCGCTTGGCATCTATATCGGGAGAATCGGGCTGACGGATGGGCTTTACCAGATCGGGATTCAATGCTTCTGGGTTGTGTTCCTGTTCTATATCCTCCGGGCTGTCTGGAAGCGGGCGCAGCGTCACTTGCTCGTGCAGGGGGGATGAGGATGTTTAAAAGAATGAAGCATTGCCTGCTGGTGGGGTACTGGCAGCTCAAGCTGGACGCGCTGTGCGGGTTCCAGTATTTCTCGTTTACCGTCGTCTGGTTTTTTATGATCGGGATCGCCGCGTTTTCCTCGTTTTTCGTTCTCAAGGCCATCATGGACCGCGTGGGGCTCATCAACGGATGGGATTTTCCG
>JBDRTL010000244.1:0-3913 GCA_043824045.1 Bacillota bacterium | reverse complement strand
ACCATGCCCACGACGCCGACGATGACAGAGTACCCGATCGCCATCAGGGCGTAAATCGACCCCTGACAGATACCGTTGACAACCTGGTTGAGGACGTATTCCATAGTGCCTCCTTCGTTATGGCAAGGATAATGAAGGACTTCATTGTAATTGTGTCGGGAGCGGGAAGGAGTGCTTCCCCGCTCCCGACGGAGGATAAAACGGTTGCAGATACGCTTCACCTGAAGAGTAGGATTCTGTTTTTCAGCTCAGAAACCCTGCCGGTGGTTATTCCTTGCCGTAATCGAAGCCTTCGAGAACCTTCCACTCGCCGTCCACGACGCCGCAGATCAGATAGTCGCGGGCGATGTCGCCGGCTTCTTCAAACATGATGCGTCCGGTGAGGCCGGTGAACTCGATGTCCTTCAATGCGTTGTTGATGGCGTCGCGGGTCACTTCGCCGTCGCCGACCGCTTCGATGGCGGCTGCGATGAGGTACGCGGTGTCATACGCACAGGCGGGGTGCACGGTGGGCTGGAAGCCTGCCAGCGCGGCAAACTTGTCTTTCCACTCGGTCAGCATGGCGTTGTCGGGATCAAAGAAGAACGGCGAAGTCACGATCAGGTTGTTGGGATCAATCAGCTGGCCCAAAAGCTGTTCGGAAGTGCCAGGGCCGAGGGAGACGTGCTTTACATCCCAGCCCGCCGAATCGGCGGCGTTGAAGATGGCGGATACCGGCAGACCCTGGTCCATCACCACAAGCACTTCGGGGTCAAACGCCTTGACCTTGGTGATGATGGAGCTGAAGTCGGTTTCGTCGGACTTGTACTTTTCTTCCATCACTTCCAGGCCCTCGAGGTCAGCCTGCGCTTTGAAGTTTGAGAATGCTGCCAGGCCCCAGTCGCTGTCGACGCGGATGACGGCAATCTTGGTGGCGCCCAGATACTTTTTGAGAACGTACTTCGCCAGGAAGGGGGCTTCCTTGTCCTGACGGCCCATGATGGAGTAGGTGTAGGGGCTCATGCCGGCATAGTCGGGAGCGGACGCGGTAGGCGACAGCTGCACGATGCCATAACGGTCCACGATGGGGGCGTTCGCTTTGCAGCAGCCGGATGAGAAATCGCCCAGGATGGCGAAAATCTCATCGTCTTCGGCAAATGCGGTTGCCATCGTGGAGCTGACCACCGGGTCGCCGGCGGTATCTTTCACGTCGATGGAAAGCATATAGCCGTTGGCGCCGCCGTTGGCATTGATTTCATCGATGGCCATTTGCCAGGCAATCTGGAAACCTATGCCGTATTCAGCGTAGTTGCCGGTCAGCGGAGCAAGGCCGCCAAGTTTGATGGTGCCTTTGTCTGCCGTTGCAGGTAAAACAAAGATCGAGAGTAACAGGACGACAGTCAGTAACAATGCGGCAATCTTTTTCATGGATGTCTCTCCTTTCAGTTTAACCTCTCAATATTTCATGCAGTCTAAGCCGCAGAGGTTCAGGATGATTATTGATGGAAGTGCAGTTTACAGGACGCGCAGCCTTTGGCGATGGTGTCGTCGAGCGAAAGCTCAAGCCCCATGGCCTGCGCAATGCCGCGGTCGCCGTCCATCGCCATGTCGCACAAGAGCGCAACCGTTTCATCGTCAAAGCCGAGCTTCTGCCAGGCGCTGACCAGCGCGCAATAGTGGAAGTCCACCGTCACATTGCCGCCGTCTGCCTTGATGTTGTCCATGTGGAAGGTCTGCGGACCGAGGCTTGATTCGTCGCCCAAAAAGGCGTTCTTAAAATCGACGCAGTTTTTCGGATCCGCGCACTGCTTCCTGAACCGTTCGCCGTGCATTAGGCCAGTGCGCTTAATGGCGCGGCGGATAATCGGCTCGGCATCGATGCCGGCTTTGACCATCTCGTCATAGATCAGGCCCATCCAGGTGGCGCGGTGCTCGATTTGCGCTCTGTTCACATTGACGATTTCTTCCACAGGATTAGCTACGTTCTTGATCATGGGAATCCTCCTTAGAATATGAAATGTGGATGTGGATGGGTTGCCGCAGCAGCTTCCTGCCCATCCGTATCAGCGCATATCAGGAACGTACGCGGGGCGGCCGGCGGGGAAACGGGTTTCAGGGGATCGTCCGGCGCTGTTCCTGGATATGGTGCGGTCCTGATGACTGAAATGAAATCCGCAAACCGGAAATAATTCCGATGATTGAGGCAATTGAATGATATGGAAATGACGTTTTGAGCATTCGTGCGCCTGCCCGTCAGGGTTTCAAACCACTGATAGACCATTGCTATATCTGTAGTATATTAGTGGTAGACCAGTTTGTCAAGCATCAATTTATGTTAAGTTTTTAATGATGTTGTATACAAAAATCCGGCGGTTTTCCACGGATTGCGTGTATTGCACGCCCTTGCCAAACAGCTTGGGATACGGTACACTGCTGTCGGCGGAGGGGCAATGGGCGGCAACCTGCATACTTGTGCCGCGCGGCGCTCGGGCGGAAGGCCGGCGCGTTCTTAAAAAGCAAGCGCCGGAAAAACACGTTGCGCTATGCAAATGATGGAATGGATGATGGAACCATGAAAATTCTGGACTACGGAAGCGCAAGCCTGGACTTGGTGTTCTCGGTAGATCACATTTCCATGCCGGGCGAAACCATCTCTTCGCATAAACGGGAGATTTTTCCGGGCGGCAAAGGGCTGAACCAGGCCATCGCGCTGGCAAAGGCCGGGGCGGAAGTCTATTTTGCGGGCATCATTGGCAGGGACGGGCAGATGCTTCAGGCTGCGTTTTGCGACGCGGGCGTGCGCACGGACTATTTGCGTGTCTCCAGCGACGCGCCCACCGGCAACGCCCTCATCCAGGTAGACTTAAACGGGCAGAACAGTATCGTGCTGTTCGCGGGCACAAATAAACTGCACACGCCGGAAGCCATCGACCAGGCGATCGCGCACTTCGGACCCGAAGATATTTTATTGATGCAAAACGAGATCAACCTGGTCGACCTGGTGATTGAGAAGGCGCACGCGAAGGGGCTGACCATCGCGCTGAACCCCTCGCCGTTCAACGCCGCGCTGGAGACCTGCGATTTGAGCAAGGTGGGCATTTTCCTACTCAACGAGGTGGAAGGCGAGCAGCTGACCGGCGAGCGCGAGGAAAAACAGATTCTGGCTGCGCTGGGAAAACGCTTCCCCGACGCGCGCATCGTGCTGACGCTGGGCGAGAAGGGCGTGCTCTATCACGACCGGCACGGCGACCTGAGCCAGCCCGCGTTTCAAGTGACGGCGGTCGATTCCACAGCCGCGGGCGACACCTTTACGGGCTTCTTCCTGGCCGCGATCGTCCGCGGTTTCGCCACGCAGGAAGCCTTGCGCGTCGCCGCCATGGCCTCGGCCATTTCGGTGTGCCGCAAAGGCGCATCCTCCTCCATCCCGGCGTGGGATGAGGTGGAAAAAGCGCTGGCGGATGATTGACATGCGTACGGGATAACTGAATATATAATTCTGGAGCCATTCAGCATTCCTGTTTCGTATGGCATCAGAGCGATTTGACGGATACTTCGGCTATCCTGTTTCATAGCGTTTCAGCATTCCGCGGCCGTCACCGCATCGAAACATACGGCGCGCGCTCCGGCCACTATAGTCTTGACATCGTTTTTTACAAATGTTAAAATTCCTTATTGGAAATACGCATACACCGGCTGAACTGACGGCGCGAATAGAGAGCGGAACACAGGTCCTTTCCCTTCTTGAAGGTTTGAACGAGGCGCCGCGGTGTTTGCGGTGTGTCCAAAGCGCCCGGCACGGCCAAAAGGCAGGGAACGGGAAGCGCAAGCCGGCAAATGTGATTGCTTGCCAGGGGGTGCCGACACCCCTTAAAACCGGAAGAGCGATTTATTTTTATATTATAAGGAGGGTATTTTTATGCAAAGTCAGAAGACC
>JBDRTL010000243.1:0-12764 GCA_043824045.1 Bacillota bacterium | reverse complement strand
CTGAAGGCAGCCGATTACGACCGCGACCTCCGCCTGCACTTTCAGCCGCAGTTTCAGATGTCGGACCGCAAGCTGGTCGGGATGGAAGCGCTGCTGCGGTGGGACTGCCCGGGAATCGGCTCCGTATCGCCCGCGGAGTTCATCCCCATCGCCGAGGAGGAAAACCTGATCATCCCCATCGGCAACTGGGTGATCGAAAACGCCGTCAGCCGGATTGTCGCGTGGAACCGGGTCCATCATGCCAGCCTGCGGATGGGGATCAACATTTCCCCCAAGCAGTTTGACCAGTTTGCCACCTTCGAGGTGCTGGATGCGGCCATCAAACGCCATCGCGCGCAGACGAAATGGATTGACATCGAGATTACGGAAGGCGTTGCGCTGGACAATGAGGACAGCGCCGGGAATATCAAGCGGTATTTTAAGAACAAGGGCATCTCCGTTTCCATCGATGATTTCGGAACCGGTTATTCCTCGCTGGGCTACCTTACCATCCTGTCGTTTGACCGCCTGAAAATCGCCAAGCCGTTGATTGATAAAATCACCACCGACGAATCCAGCCGCAAGATCGTCACCTCGATCATACTGCTTGCGAAGTCACTCGACCTGCTGACCATCTCCGAAGGCGTGGAGACCAAGAAGCAGTTTGATCTGCTGCTTACGCTCGGCTGCGACCAGATTCAGGGATATTATCTGGGCAGGCCCGTGCCGCCCGCGGAGTTTGAGGCAATGTATTTGCAATCGGCTGTCGCGGCGAGTACAAAACCGGTTGTCCAATCACCGCTTTCGCGCCGTTGAATCATCCTGTCCAATCACGCTCCGGAGGTATGGCTTATGAAGTTATGCGGGGTATGCATCCTGACAAGCGACGCGCCGCGGCTCGCCGCTTTTTACGAGACTGTGCTGCGGGAGAAGCCCGACGCGCAGGGGCAGCATTTCGGGTTTGCCCGCGCGCAGCTTGCGGTGTACAATCCCGGCGACATACGCGTGGCCGACGACAAAAACATGTCGCTGATGTATTTTGTGCCGGACGTGGCGGCGGAATACGAGCGGCTGCTCAGGGAGCTTCCCGGCATCCGCATCACCTCGCCGCCAAGGCGGCGGCCGTGGGGCGCGTTTTCCTTCTGGTTTCTGGATCCGGACGGCAATACGGTCAGCCTGATTGAAAAGAAAGATAGCAATCCGTAAGCGTCTTCACGCAATACGGCGGCATATAAGACAATTCATTCCATTTTCACATCGGAGGCGGAGGGCATGAAACTCGACGGGTTTGGGATTTTTGTCAGGGATATGGCGGTGATGGTGCGTTTTTACCGGGACGTGCTCGGCTTTGAAATCAAGGAGGATGAGAACGCAACCAACGTTTATCTGCAAAAGGACGGCACGCTTTTTCTTTTATACCGCAGAAGCGATTTTGAGAAGATGACGGGCCGCGCGTACGAATATGCAAACGTGCTCAGCGGGCATATCGAGATCGCCCTGAGCGTGGAAAACTACGCGGCGGTGGACAGGGCGTACCGCGAAGCCGTCGGCCAAGGCGCGGCGCCCGTGATGGCGCCGACGACCGAGCCGTGGGGGCAGCGCACCTGTTACGTCGCCGATCCGGAGGGAAATCTGGTGGAAATCGGGTCTTTCAACCCATAGAATCGGGAGGAACAAATGAGCAAATACGATACGCTGTGGGCTTTCGTCAAGGAGGACGGAAGGCCAAGTTTTCAGCTTACATTTTCGGAAATCCGGGAGATCGCGGGCATCCCGATCGATCACTCTTTTTTGCATTATAAAAAGGAATTGCAGGAGTACGGGTACCAGGTCGGGAAAATATCCTTAAAGGAACAAATTGTCAATTTTTTAAAGTTGGATGGCAAGTAAACGCTGCCAGTCGGCAATCCCCGCTTTAAAAAGGAGCAATCATGCCAGACGATACCGAGCCCTCAACCGTTATCCGCAACGCTGCCGTCGTGCTGCCCGGCGGTATTCAGCGCTGCGATATCGGCATGCGGTTTGGGAAGATCGACTGCGTGGGGAAAGCGCCCGGCGATTACCAAACGGAGATCGACGCGTTCGACTGCACCTTGATTCCCGGGATGATCGACGTGCACACCCACGGGGGGGCGAACGTGGACATCAACAACGCGTCGGACGAGGATCTGGATACCCTTTCGGCGTTTTATGCGTCCGAGGGCGTAACAGGCTTCATCCCTGCGATCGTCAGCGATACGGAATCCCGCATGGTCGGGATGATCCGGCGGATATCGGAGGCGCGCGGGCATATGCGCGGCGCGAAAATCCTCGGCTGCCATGTGGAAGGTCCCTTCCTCTCCCCCGAATACAACGGCGCCATCCCGCGCAAGTATTTGCAGGCGGGCGACGCGGCGCTGATCTCGCGGTTTCTGGGCGCAGCCAAAAGCTGCAGGCTGTGCATGACGGCCGCGCCCGAAGCCAAGAGCGTGGAAGCGCTGATGCACTACATCGTGTCCCAGGGCATCCTGGTGGGGCTCGGGCATTCCGGGGCGACCTACGAGCAGACCATGAACTGCGTGCGCACGGGCGCGAGCACCTTTACGCACGTGATGAACGCCATGCGCCCGCTGGACCGGCATGAGCCCGGCATCCTCGGCGCGGCGCTGGAGAGCGACGCGTACGTCGAGTTCATCTGCGACGGCCTGCACCTGCACCCCGCCAACGTGCGCCTGCTGCTCAAAGCAAAGGGCATCGATCTGCTGGTGGCGGTGTCCGACTCGATAATGGCGGCGGGGCTGGGCGACGGCTCGTTTTCCCTCGGCGCGCAAAAAATCATCGTCCGGGACGGCGACGCGAAGCTGACGGATAACCGGACCCGCGCGGGAAGCATGCTGACGATGCGCAAAGCGCTGATCAATTTCATGCACTTTACGGGTTTGCAGCTGGACCAGGCCATTCTCCCCATGTCCCAGAACCCCGCAAAGCTGCTCGGGCTGCATAAACAAAAAGGCCGCATCGCGTTGTGCATGGACGCGGACCTTGTGGTGCTGGACTCACGGATGAACGTAGCGTATACCTTTGTGGGGCAGAAGCTCGTGTACCGGCGGTCTTCCGCGCAATAACCGCTAAAGTTCCGGCGTGTTGACCGGCGGCAGCAGCGCGGCAATCTGCGCCATCTGCGCCTGTTCCAGCGGGCCCAGTTCCATGGCGCGGGCGTTTTCTCCGGCCTGTTTCACGGTTTTGAACCCGGGGATGGGGATGTTGTTACCGCTTTTCGCCCACAGCCACGCAAGCGCTCCCTGCGCCGCCGTGCGGCCGCCGCTTTGCAGCACGTCGCGGATATTGCCGATCTTTTTAAGAAACTCAAGTTTCGGCCGGCCGTTTTCGAAGTACTCCGTCCAGCCGAAGGCCGAGCCGCGCACGTCATCCGCCCCGAAGCGCGTATCTGCCGTAAATTTGCCGGAGAGAAACCCCATGCCCAGCGGCGTGTTGCACAGGAAAGCAAAACCGTGCCTGTCCGAAGCGTCGTGCATGGGCTTATCGTAGGAAAAGACATTCGCCTTGCTCTGGATAACCGCGCCTTTGGTTTTCGCGGCAAACGTTTCGACATTTGCTTTACCATAGGTGCTCCAGCCGTAGGCGCGGAGCTTGCCCTCGGTTTTCAGCTTGTCGAGCTCCGAAAAGAGCGGTTCGACGGTTTCCGCGGGCAGTGTGCCGTTGTGGATCTGATAGAGATCAGCATAGTCGGTATCCAGCCGTTTGAGCGAAGCTTCCAAAGCTGCGCGGATGTACGCTGGAGACGTATCCTCGCTGCAGACCGCGCGCTTTTCGCGGTCTATCATGTAACCGCCCTTGGTGGCGATCACAATGTTTTGCCGCATGCCCTTGAGCGCCTTGCCCAGCACCTCCTCGCTGTGCCCGGCGCCGTAGGCGTCGGCGGTATCGAAAAAGTTCACGCCCAGTTCGATCGCGAGGCGGATGGCGCGGATGGATTCGGCGTCGTCCACCTCGCCCCAGCCGTCGGGCTCGCCAAACAGCGTAAACAATCCGCCGATCGCCCAGCAGCCCAAGCCCAGCGGGCTGACTTCGATACCACTGTTTCCGAGTTTTTTCTTTGCGGCATTCATTGGGAACACTCCTTATCCTATGGGTACGGATCGTTATTTTTCACTCTTTGCGCAATAAGCCCGTCTGCAGCCCGTGCCACGCCGCCCGCGCGTCGCGCTCCAGCGTTTCTTTGTCGTACAGCTTGACGGACATGGAAAGGCCGATCATCAGGTAATAAAAAGCAAGCGCCGCGTCCGCCGCGGGCTGCGGGCGAAGCTCGCCGCCGCGTATGCCCCGCTCGATGCAGCGAGTGACGGCATATAGAAACGCATCCTGCGTTTCCTGCGTTTTTTGCCGCATGTAAACGGCGATAAACGCGGGCGGGAAGTAGAAATGCCGGTCCCAGAAGTACATCTTCGCGTTCCCATGGCAATAGAGGATAAACGCAAGAAACATGCGTTCAAGCTGCTCCGGCGCGGTTTCGCCCGCACGGTTTGCCGCGATCTCCCCGATGAAGCGGACATATTCCGCCAGGATATCCTCAAAGATCGCAGCAAAGATGCTTTCCTTCCCTTTGAAATGCGCGTACAGCGACGCCTTGCGGATGCCCGTGGCAATGGCGATATCGCTCATGCTTGCGCCGTCGTATCCTCTTTCCATAAAGAGCTCCAGCGCCTTTTGCAGGATGATGTGCTTCGTCATGCGCTGCCACCGCCTCTCTTTTGGCCGATCTTCCTACCTACCGTTCGGTAGGTTAATAGTAGCACAGCATTCCGGAAAATGCAAGAGATAAATTCGCAGAATCTAAACGCGCTGATACGCGTTGGGATAAAGAAAACGGCGGAAACGGAATTGTGAGTACACGGACGCGCGGATGCTCAGGAACGCGGCGGATATAGTAATGGAAGCGCGAAGGCACGCAGTGATGTTTGGGAACATGGCGGAACCGCCGGGCGTTTACCGCCTCACCAGAGCACCAGATAAACAAGCAGCCCGAACAGCCCGATGCAAAACAGCAGCAGGCTGTAGCTTACAGACCGCTTCAGGCGCCTCATCGAGCGGTTGATTTCCTCGTTGCCCGCCGCCAGCGCGCAGGAGAAATCGACGGACGAGGGGTGATTTTTCAGCACAGTCCGGTTTAAAATCGTCACAAAGCGGTTCATGCACTCGCCCACCGCGCAGGTGAAGCGGTTGCCGCCGGGCATGGGCACGCGCCATGCGCGCACGCGCAGCAGGGCGCGGCGAAAAACGGCGATCAGCAGCTCCGGCAGCGAAGAAACCGCCCACGAAAACCATACGATCAGCGCGGTCAGCGCTTTGAGCAGCGGACGGTACACGAGATCCTCCAGGTTGAACCGCGGAGGAATCGGATTTTGATAGCTGCGCCCGCCCTCTGTTTTTTCACTCAGCAAGCCGCGGACGACGACAAAATAGAGCAGAAGCCCCACGCCGATCGATTCGGCGGCGCCCAGCAGGTTTTCCGCGCAGAAATAAGATACCGGCTGCGCCTCCGTTTGCAAAAAGCCCGCGCTTACGCGGCTGAGCCCGTCCATGAACACCGACGGGAAAATGCCAAACAGCAAGGGAACGAGCGCAAGGCCGCCCAGCGCGGCGGCGGACGCCCGCGAAAGATATCGCGTCTTCACCGGCATTCGCTCGGGGCGTTCCCAGAACAGGCAGATATAAAGTTTCAGCATATACGCGATGGTCAGCCCGCCGGACAGGATGAACAGCCACTCCGCGGCGGTATACAGCCACGCGCCGCTATGGAGGAGGTAAATATATTCCGTCAGGCTTTCGTGCAGCAGCGACTTGCTCGCAAACCCCGACCACAGCGGCAAGCCCGCGATGCCAAGCATCCCCGACAGGAAGATCAGGTGCAACAGCGGCTTGCCGCGCCCGAACCCGCGCAGGTCGTTTAGATGCAGCTTGCCCACGCGCATCGCGGCTACGCCCGCGCAGAGGAAGAGAATCATTTTGAACACCGTATGGTTGACCATGTGCTGCGCAAGCCCCTGCGCCGCGATGCCGCCGTGGTGCGAGAGCAGCCCGTACAGCCCCGCGCCGACCAGGATAAACCCGATCTGGCTCATGCTGGAGCAGGCCAGCACGCGCTTTATATTCATCGAGAAAAGCGCCAGCAGACCCCCGCCGAACATCGTCACGACGCCAATCCAGAAGATCAGCGCGTGTCACGCGGCGGCCTCCCGCATCACGTAAACGGACAGGAGCAGAACGCCGAAGATTCCCGTTTTGGACAGCACCGCTGAGAGCAGCGCGGTGGCGGGCGCGGGCGCGGCGGGATAGGCTTTGGGCAGCCAGACGTGCAGCGGGAACACCCCCGCTTTCGCGCCGAAACAGACCAGAATCAACACGGACGGCAGCAGGAGGCTAGCGGCGCCGACCTCCGCCGGCATGCCCTGCCACGCCGAGTAACGCATCGAAAGCAGCGGTTTTGGCAAAAGCAACAGCCCCATCAGCATGCACAGCCCGCCGATCACGGCAATCCACAGATAACTCTGCGCGGCGCGCATGGCCTCGGGCGTTTCCGCGTGCGCGACCCACGGGTAGCTGGCAAGCGACATGACCTCAAAGAATATCACCGTCGTCAGCAGCTGATCGGACAAAAACACCCCTAAAACAGCGGACAGGGTGAGCAGCGAGAAAAACATGAACCGCGGCACATCGGCCTTATTCCTGAAATACGAAAAGGAGAAGATCGCCGCGATCCCCCACAACAGCGCCGCAAGCCAGGCGTACAGCGCACGGAAGCCGTCCGCCGCGAGCGACAGGCCTATAGCGCAGAAGCGTTCCAGCGTAAACGTGAGCGTCTGCCCGCGTATCGCCTGCCATAGAAGCACAGACAGGATGATAAACGCCGCCGCGGACGTCAGCAGCATGGCCCGGATCGCGTTGTGCGCTTTTTTGCGCCCAAAAACGTACGCAAACACAGCCCCGGGCAGGGGCAGCAATACCACAATCAGGAGCCAAACGTTCTCGTGCAAACCGAATCCTCCTTATCCTCTACCAAAGCACCAGATAGCAGAGCAGCAAAAACAGCCCCACGCAAAACAACAAAAGGCTGTAGCTCATCGAGCGTTTCAGCCGCCGCATCGACTGGCTGATTTCCTCGTTGCCCGCCGCCAGCGCGCAGGAGAAGTCGATATCGAACGGGCGGCTTTTGCGGACGGTCTTGTTGAGAATCAAGACGATTCCGTTGAGGAACCCGCCCAGCGCGCAGGTAAAGCGGTTGCCGCCGGGCATCGGCACGCGCCATGCCCGCACGTGCAGCAGCATCCGGCGGCCGCCCGCAATCAGCCATTCCGGCAGCGAAGCGATGAACCAGAAGCCCGCGGAGCTCGCCGTGACCAGCGCTTGCATCAGCGGACGGTATACGCGATCCTCCAAATCCAGCCACGCGGGTTTGCGGTCGATATACACGCGCCCGCCCGCCGTTTTCTCGCTTAACAGCCCGCGCACAACCAGCCAGTAGACGATCAGCCCCACGCCAATCGATACGGCCGCGCCGGTCAGCGTTTCGGCGGTATAATAATAAAACGGCCCGGCCTCCGTTTGAAAAAATCCCGCGCTCAGCCGCCCGATGCCGTCCACGACGACCGACGGAAACAGCCCGATTCCAAGAACGGCGGCGGCGCAGCCGGACAAAAGCACCGCGCTCGCCTTGGACAGGTACGGGCCGGATTGCGCGTCCTGCGCCCCGCGCTCCCAAAACAGGCAGACATAGAGCTTCAGCATATAGGCGACCGTCAGCCCGCCCGCGAGCACGAACAGCCATTCCGCGGCGGCATACGGCCACGCGCCTTCGCCCTGCAAACGAATGTAGTCCGTCAGCGCTTCATGCAAAAGCGTTTTGCTGGCAAACCCCGCCCCCGGCGGCACGCCGGCGATGCCAAGCATCCCCGACAGGAATAGAAAGTGCAGCAGCGGTTTCCCGCGCCCAAACCCGCGGATGTCGCTCAATCGCAGCGCGTGCATGCGCATCGCGGCCACGCCCGCGCACAGGAACAAAATCAGCTTGAACAGCGAATGGTTGACCATGTGCGAAACCAAACCCAGCGCGGCGATGCCGCCGTGCTCGCCGAGCAGCCCGTACAGCCCGGCGCCAAGCAGGATGAACCCGATCTGGCTCATGCTCGAGCAGGCCAGGATGCGCTTCATCTCCACGGATAAAAGCGCAAGCAGCGCGCCGCCCGTCATCGTGATCACGCCGATCCAGAAGATCAGCGCGTGCCACGCGGCGATCTCCCGCATACACTTGACGGACAGGAGCAAGATGCCGAATACGCCGGTTTTTAACAGCATCCCCGACAAAAGCGCGCTGGCGGGCGCGGGGGCGACGGGATGGGCCTTCGGCAGCCAGACGTGCAGCGGAAACGCGCCCGCTTTCGCCCCGAAGCCAACCAGCATCAGCGCCGCGGGCAGCGCCAGGCGGGAAGGCGCGACGCCCTCAGCGATATTTCCGCCCGCCGAATACCGGACGGTCAGCATCGACGGGGGCAAGAGCAGCAAGCCGAGCAACAGGCATATCCCGCCGATGACCGCGATCCACAGATACGTCTGCGCGGCGCGCAGGGCCTCGGGCGTTTCGTCATGCGCCACCCACGGGTAGCTGGCAAGCCCCATCACCTCGAAAAACACGAGGGTCGTCAGCAGCTGATCCGAGAGAAAGACCCCGATGACGGACGACAGTGTGAGCAGCGTAAAAAACGCGTACCGCGGCACATTTAGCTTCTGCCGGAAGTATGACAGGGAGAACACGGACGTGACCAGCCACATCCCCGCGGCAATCCACGCGTACAGCGCGCTAAGCCCGTCCGCAGCGAGGGAAAGCCCCGTCACGCAGAAATGCTCCCAGGTAAACGTCGGCGTATTCCCGCGTATCGCCTGCAAAAGGATTGCCGTGAGTACGGCAAACGCCGCCGCGGCGAAGGCCGTCATGCAGGCAAGGGCATGGCGGGGGTTCCCGCGCCCCAGCGCGTACGCAAGCAGCGCGCCGAGCATCGGCAGCGCGACCGCAACCAGGAGCCACGCGTTTCCCTGCAACTGCGCCCCTCCTCTCCTATATCTGCGCGACTTGCGACAGGTAATCCGTCAGCGGCTTGGCCGCAAGCACCAGCAAGAGCATCACCGCGATCAGGACGGCAAACGGCAAAAGCATCTGCCAGCCTGGGTCCCGTTTATCGCCCCGCTTCTTTTCCAGCGGCAGCGCGAACGCCGTGACCGCCGGTTTTAAGAGATACGCCGCCGTAAACCCGGCGGAGATCAGCAGCGCGACCACGCCGATCACGCCTACCGGGTGCCCGCTCTGGAAGCCCGCGGTCACCAGCGCCCACTTGCTCTGAAAGCCGATGAACGGCGGAATGCCCACCAGCTCCACCGCGCAAAACGCAAACACCGTCATCACGATGGGCATCTGCCGCCCAAGCCCGCGCAGATCCTGTACGTAGACGCGGTTTGTCTGCACCATGATCGCGCCCGCGCAGCTGAACAGCGTCAGCTTGATCAGGCTGTGGAAGATCATATGCAGAAGCCCCGCCCGAAGCCCCAGCGGCGTGAGCAAAAGGAGCCCGAACAGCATGTAGCTGAGGTTGGAAATGGTGGAATAGGCAAGCCTGCGCTTCAGGTGCTGCTCGCGCACCGCCTTCGCGCTGGCAAACAGGATGGTGAACACAGCCATCGACAGGCAAAGCGTCTGCGCCCAGGTGCCCGCGATCAAGGCGGGGCCGTAGACATAGTACGCAAGCCGCGCCACCGAAAACACGCCCGCGTTGACCACCGCCACGGCATGCAAAAGCGAGGTTACGGGCGTGGGCGCGACGGACGCCGTCGGCAGCCAGCCGTACAGCGGAAACACCGCCGCCTTCACGCCGAACCCGAAAAAGCCAAGCACAAACAGGAAAAGCATCATGGCGTGCGGCGCCTGCCGCAGCGCCGGGATGCCGCCGTAAACAAAGGCTGTGGAATCACTGAACGACAGCACGCTGATCATCGCGAGGAACCCAAGCGACGCCGCGCCCAGCGAGTAATACAGGTACTTCCGGCCCGCGTACATGCTGGTACGGCTGAAGCCGTGCGCCACCAGAAACACCGTGGCCAGCGTCAGCGATTCAAAAAAGAAATAGAGCGTGAACAGGTTGGCCGCCGACGCGATGACCAGCGTGATGGCGTAGCATAAAAGATACTGCCCGAAAAAGGCGTTCTCGCCCGTCTCGTGCTCCATGTATTCAAAGGAATACAGCATCGCAAGCGGCCACAGAAAGGCAATCAGCCCCGCAAACACCGTGCCAAGCCCGTCCAGTGAAAACGCGATCGTCATACGCGGCGTGAACGTAAGCAGCGTATAGCTGTTCTCCGGCTCCAAAAACAGCGCAAGGCACACAAAAACAGACGTCGCAAGCGTGAACAGGAAGCTGATCCAGCGGCGGATCCGGCGGCCCTTTCTGCCCAGCGTGAAGACCAAAACGCTGCCCAGCAGCGGAAGGGCAAATGCGATCAGTAACATGGCTGCCCCCTTATAAAAGCGTTTGGACGATTGCGGTGACGGCGTTTCGAAGCGGCACGGCATATACCCCCAGCAACAGCGCCAGCGCCGCCAGCACGATCACCGGCGCCAGCATAATGGCGGGCGCTTCCTTCGCGCGCAGCGCCGATGCCTCTTTGCCGGGGAAGAACGCGCCGATCGATACGGGGAAGATGTATCCCGCCGTTAAAAGCGCGCTGAGCAACAGCACCACGGGTCCAAGCCACGAAAATACGGCTGTCCCGCTCTGCAACGCGCCCTGCGCCAGCACCCACTTGCTTAAAAATCCGCTCAGTGGCGGAATGCCGACCAGCCCGACGCCCGCGATGGTAAAGCACCACATCGTCACCGGCATCGCCTTGCCTATGCCCCGCATTTCGTCCACGTCCGCGGTGCCGCCGCAGGTCATCACCGCGCCCGCGCACAGAAACAGGCAGGTTTTCATCACGCTGTGAAACACGGTATGTAAAAGCGCGCCCTGCACCGCCAAATCTTCCAGCATAAACAACCCGAACAGGATATAGCTGATCTGGGAGACCGTGGAATACGCGAGCCTGCGTTTCAAGCGCTTCTGGCGCAGCGCCTGCGCCGAGCCGATCAGCACCGTTAAGAGCGACAGCGATAAAAGCGCGGTCTGCGGCCAGGTGCCGCGGATCGCTTGCGTACCCACGGCAAAATAGATCACGCGGAAGATGCACAGCACGCCCGCGTTCACCACCACGCCCGACAACACCGCGCTCGCGGGCGCGGGCGCGATGGGGTGCGCCGTCGGCAGCCACCCGTGCATGGGATAAATGCCCGCTTTCGTGCCAAACCCGATCATGCAGATAAAGAAGATGACGAGCAATAAAGCCGGCGGGCTGGCTATCAGCCCCGCCTCCAGCGACCCGCCCGCCACGAACGTCGCGCTGGTCGTGTGCAGCGTAAAGTAAATCACGCCGAGCAGCCCCATCAGCGCGCCGGAGATGGAGTACATCAGGTACTTGATGCCTGCGGCCACCGCTTCCTTCGTGCGGTCGAACATCACCATCGGGAACGAGCAGAGCGTCAGCGTTTCAAAGCACAGGTACATGGTTAAAAGCGAGCCCGCCATGCAAAGCGACAGGAGCGTGAACAGCGTGAAGAAATAGAACGCGTAAAACCGCGTGGGGTTTTGGTGGTGCCGGAAATACCCCAGCGAGAAAAACCCCGCCGTGAGGAATATACCCGAAAACAAGAGCGCGAACAGCCTGCCCGCCGCGTCGCTTTGAAAGACGAACCGCACGTTGGGCGCGACGGAAAACAGCGTTTGCGTCCCGTCGCCCGTGAGCGCAAGAAAGACCACGGCTGCAAAACACAGCAAAAGCCCCGCGCCCGCAACGGCCGCCCGGAACCTGCGCATCACAAGAAAGCCGACGCCAAACGACAGCGGAAGGACCGCAACGAGGATAAACAGGATGCTCTGCATGCTGCGCGATACTCCTTTACGCCAGATTTTCGATCCCGATGGTGATGAAGCGGATGATGTCCATGGCGAAAAAGCCGATGGCCAGGTTGACGACGCCAAACACGCCGAGGGTGACCGTCGTGAGCGCGGACTTCCGGAACGGCTGGTATACAATCCCTTCCTTGGGCCTGCGGTACAGCCCCAGAACCGTGTGCATGAAGTATAAGGCGTTCAGCAGCGTGGAAAGCGCCAGCGCGGTGAGCAGCACAACGCGAACCCAGCTCACGCCAAACAGCGCCGCTTCGGCAAAGAAGATCTTGGAGAAAAACCCGCCGAGAATCGGGATGCCCACCATGCTCATCGCGCCCAGCGTAAAGGCAATTCCGGGAATGACATAGCGATAGCCCGCACCGCGCAGGTCCACGAAACGCTTGGAGTCGTTGGACGCGTCGCAAAGCGGCGACACGGCCAAAAACAGCATGCTCTTGCACAGCGCGTGCACCACCAGGTGAAACATCGCCGCCGCGACGCCGATGGTTGAGCCAAGCCCCACCCACGCAAACAGGTACCCCATCTGCGATACCGAGCTGTACGCTACCATCCGCCGGATATCCAGGCAGCGGATCGCGCCCACGGAGCCGATGATCATGGACGATATGCCAAGCGCCAGCATGAGGTTCAAAGCCATGTCGGACATGATCACGTCCACGCCGATCACGCGGTAGAAGATTTTGACCAGCAGGAAGAAGTACGCCTTGCTCACGACGCCGGAGAGGATGGCGCTGGCGG
>JBDRTL010000242.1:0-4420 GCA_043824045.1 Bacillota bacterium | reverse complement strand
CCCGCATGACGGAACAATCGAGCGGCGGGGAAAGCGCCGGCGAAACGCAGACGGGCGTCACCGTCGATCTGGCGCTTACGCAAACCGCCGATGGTTCGGAGCTGACGGGCACGGCGGCGTACCTGGAAACCAAGAACAGCACCGTGCAGACGGAGCTTACGCTCACCTTCGCGCCCGCCGAGGCTGCCGCCGCGGACGAACCGGCCGATTCAGCAAGCAGCGCGCCGTCGGTTGTGATTTCCATCACGCCCGCGAACCCGGCCGTGATCCGGCAAACGGCGGAAACGCCGACTGCCACCGCCGAAGAACTGCAGGCGGCGCAGCCGGAATTTCTGGTCAGCACGCTGCCGGTCGGGCTGTACGATTATCCGGTTCCAAGCGAGATGATCACGATCAACATGGACGATGCCCAGGACAAGGTCATCCAAAGCCTGATGAACGAGGCGGCGCAGCGGCTGGCGGGGCATCTGGTGCTTGCAATCCTCGATCTGCCGGCGGAGGACAGAGCACTGCTCAGCGACGGCATGACCGGGGAGGATTACGCCGTTTTCCTGGCAATGCTGGATTAAACGCCTGATCATGGACAAGCGGGCAAAAAAAGAGTAGAATCCTTTCGTGAAGCGCGGGGACCGGCTGAGGGGTGGATGCGGCGTTGAGCGCGATAGGGGATGCGGGCATGGAAAATACCGCGCGGCAGCCGCGCCTGGTATTTTCTTCGGTGCGTACCGTGTCCTCGCCCGCCGTGCGGCTCCCCGAGGGCCTTGCGCTGAACGTCCGGCAGGAGATGGACGGCCTCGCTTTGATGCAAGTGCTGCCCGACGGCTGCGTCACCGCCGCATTTTTTGATCCGCAGTACCGCGGCATCCTTGATAAGCTTCATTACGGCAACGAGGGGGAAGGGCGCGGAAAGGCGCGGTGCTCCCTAAAGCAGATGCCGGAGGAGACGATCGCGCGGTTCATCCGCGAGATCGACCGGACGCTTGTAAAAAACGGGCATCTGTTTTTGTGGATGGACAAGTTTCACGTCTGCACGGGGTTTGCGCACTGGCTGAATGGCACGTCGCTTCACACCGTCGATATGATTACGTGGCATAAGGGACGCATGGGCATGGGATACCGCACACGCCGGACCTGCGAGTACCTGGTGGTGCTTCAGCGCCCGCCCAGGCAGGCGAAGGGCGTATGGAAAGCGCACAATATTCCCGACGTGTGGGAGGAAAAGGCGCAGGCGGAGGCGGGCGCGCATCCCAAACCTGTCGGCCTGCAGGCCGCGCTGATCGAGGCGGTGAGCAACCGCGGCGATCTGGTGCTGGACCCCGCCTCGGGCTCGTATTCCGTGCTGGCTGCCTGCGCCATGAAGGAACGGAACTTTATCGGTTGTGATTTGAACGGCTGAGCGCTTCAAAGCTTGGAGGTAATCGCATGAAACGGTGGATGATCCGCATCGTATCCCTGGGACTTTCGCTGCTGCTGTGCACGGGCGCGGCCGCGGAATCGACGGACGATCTTACGTATACCATGAGCGAAAAACTGATGAAGCAGCTGGACGCCGGAAGCGGTTTTGTGGGCACGCTGACGCTGACCGCAGCCGCCGCGGAGGGGCGCGAAAGCGACGCCTTCTCCACCGTCAGGCCGCTTACGCTGGACTGGACGTATATCAAGGTTCGCGGCCTGGATGGCGCGCCCGGCGAGGTGCGCCTGAAGCTTTCGATGGACGAAAGCGATTACCAGCAGGGAAGTGCGGAGCTTTCGCTTGAGAACGGCGCAATCTATATGCAAAGCTCTTTGTTTGGCGAGGGCTGGTACCTGCTCTCAAACAGCGTGCTTAAGTCCGTGTTACAGAATATCGGCGTTCCGGGCACGGCGCCCGCCTCGGATTTGATGCAGACGGAAAGCCTTCTGCCGGGCACGGCTTCGTTTTTTACGAACATGGCGGCGTTCCTGATCGGCGGGAGCGCGGACGGTTTCACCGAAGCGATGGAGCAGTACACCACCAAGATCGACTTCTGGCTGGAGGGCTACCGCGACAGCGTGCAGATGACAAGCCGGGACGGCGGCGTGTCCGTCATGGAAATCGAATATGTGCTGCCGCCGGTTGCGGTCAAGTCTCAGCTCAAACAGCTTCTGATCGATTTGATGAACGACGAAGCCCTGCTTGCCGACCTGACCTCCCTGATGCCCAAAGCGCAGGCCGACCTGTTCCTCACGCCCTCCTTGCAGCCCTACTACTTCTACGCCGTGGACGAGCTTCCCCTGGAAGAGAACATGACGATCCACCGCGTAGTGAGTTTCCTTGGCGAAACGATTGAGCTTTCCGTTACCATGCCGCTGTACGACAGCGAATCGGGCCCGATGACCATGGCCTATACCCGCAAGCAGGGCGCAGCCGATATGCCTTACGAAAACACCCTGACCATCACGGGCGCGGACAGCTACACGGAGCTCAACTACCGCACCTGGGAAACGATGACCGGCACGACCGTAACCCAGGGCACCGTGCGGGTCGAGGGCGCGCAGGAGGACGGCGTGAAGCCGCAGATCCTGTGGGCGGCCTTTGACCTGAGCAGCCAGGCCGTTACGACCAAAGACCTGAACGGGTACGAAACGCTGAACCGGACCCTGACGCTGACCGCCGCGCCCGCGGAGATCGCGGACACGGAGGACGCATCGCAGTATGCGGCGTTTTCCAAGACCGAACTCGCGCTGGACATGCGCTTTAAAAGCCTTGCCGCCAAGAACGCGCCGACGGATATGAACCTGACTTTGACCCTCTCAGGCGAGGGGATGGCGCAGGCAATCACGCTCGAAGTTTCGGGCACCACCACCGCCCTGTGGACGCCCGAACCGTTTGACAGGGAACTGGCAACGAACCTTGCAGAAATGCCCGCGGAGGACCTTGAATCGCTTTTGTCGCAGGCGGTCGTCAAGGGCGGGCTGTTGTTCCTGCCGTTCGTCAATCTGCCGCTGATTACGCCGGAGACCGCGAACTGAAAACCTTGCCTGAGAGCAGGGGAAATACAAGCAAAGAACAACATTTTTATTGACACTATGAAACGGGTACAGTATACTCCGCAGTATACAGCAACGGCGCTGAGGATTATTGATTGTATCCGAAGGTGTCGTTTTTGTCTTTTCTCTGCAGCGTCAGGGCTGCAATCCATCATGGCAGGAGGTATCGGTACGTGATGAATTCATGCGAACGGTTTGGGGAAAATGTATTCAACGACGCCGTTATGCAGAAACGGCTCCCCAAAGAAACCTACAAAGCCCTCAAACGTACGGTCGAAGGCGGACAAACGCTGGATCCGGAAATCGCGGGCGTTGTCGCCAATGCGATGAAGGACTGGGCGTTGGAACTGGGCGCTACCCATTACACCCATTGGTTCCAGCCGATGACGGGCATCACCGCCGAAAAGCACGACTCTTTCATTAAGCCCAGGGGAGACGGAAGCGTACTGCTTGAGTTCTCGGGCAAGGAACTGGTTCAGGGCGAACCGGATGCGAGCTCCTTCCCCAGCGGCGGCATCCGCGCCACGTTCGAAGCCCGCGGCTATACCGCGTGGGATCCCACCAGCTATGCGTTCATCAAGGATGGCAACCTGTGCATCCCCACGGCGTTTTGCAGCTATGGCGGCGAAGCGCTGGATAAAAAAACCCCGCTGCTGCGCGCCATGCAGGCATTGAATAAACAAGCTCTGCGCGTGCTGAAGTTCTTTGGAAACGAGGACGTAAAGCGCGTATACCCGACAGTGGGACCAGAGCAGGAATATTTTCTGATCGACAAAGGGGACTTTCGAAAGCGCCCCGACCTGATCCTTACCGGCCGCACGCTGTTCGGCTCCAAGCCCTCCAAGGGCCAGGAACTTGATGATCATTACTTCGGCGTCATCCGCACCCGCGTATCCGGTTTTATGAAAGAGATGAACGAAGAACTCTGGAAGCTGGGTGTTTACTCCAAGACCGAGCATAACGAAGTGGCGCCCGCGCAGCACGAAATGGCGCCGGTATTCGCCATCGTCAACGTCGCGGCGGACCACAACCAGCTCACCATGGAAGTCATGAAGCGTGTGGCGGACAAGCACGGCCTCACCTGCCTGCTGCATGAAAAACCATTCGCGGGCATCAACGGCTCGGGCAAGCACAACAACTACTCCCTGTCCACCGATACCGGCGTAAACCTGTTGGATCCGGGCGACACTCCCAACGAGAACGCGCAGTTTTTGCTGTTCCTCGCGGCGGTGCTGCAGGCGGTGGATAACTATCAGGATCTGCTCCGCGTTTCCATCTCCTTCGCGGGCAACGATCACCGCCTGGGCGCCAACGAAGCCCCGCCGGCTATCATCAGCGTCTTTCTGGGCGACGAGCTGACCGCCGTGATTGAATCCATCGTCAGCGAAAGCGCGTACAACGGCCGCAAGCG
>JBDRTL010000241.1:0-3678 GCA_043824045.1 Bacillota bacterium | reverse complement strand
GCACCACCCAGTCGTTTTTTCAAAGAGGTTCAGTGGATATTATACACCGTCGGCAATTGAAGCGCAAGAATTGCCCGGGCAGGGCGCATGGCCGGGCAGGGGCGCGAAGGCTTGATGACGGAATAGGACAGGAGGGGCCGCCTGTAACAAATACCGGGGCAACAGGGATGTTGCTTAAAAGCGTCGAAACATGATGGGCAACAGGGTGACGGGAGATGAACGGTATGCGGGCATGGAGCAGGGCGGCGTTTATCTGTTTTTTAATCATCGTTTGGGGAGC
Organism: Bacillota bacterium; assembly: GCA_043824045.1. Lineage (GTDB taxonomy): Bacteria > Bacillota > Clostridia > Christensenellales > Aristaeellaceae > CAXXOK01. Next base: position 3,398 of record JBDRTL010000241.1, on the reverse strand, counting down.
GGCAACCGCAATGGCAACGGGCGGCGAGCCCCCCGCGACGCTTGCGCCGCCTTCGCAGGCGCTGCCAACGGCAACGCCCGCGCCTGTGATCACGCGGCCTTATGCGCTGGGCGACAGCGGCGAGGACGTGTACGCGTTTAAGGAGCGCATGCAATTCCTCGGGTATTTCAAGCAAGGCATATCGCTTTCCAACGCGGTGTCTGACGTGACGCTGGAGCGGGTGAACCAGCTCTTAACGGATAACGGCATGGCGGCCGTAACGGTTATCTCCACGGAAGTCCAGGAGATGATCTTTACGCGTGACGACTTTGCAATCATACCCACGCCTGCGCCCATACCCACGCCCGGGCCTTTGATCGCGCCCGCGGGCACGCCGGAGCTGCCCGCGCTGGACGGCGAGGGGTTTCTTTTGGACGCGGACGGAGAGTTTGTGTATGCGGACGACGACGACGGGCTGTGGTACTATATTTCGCATGATTTGTATGTCAACATCCGCCGCTATAACGACATGGAAGCACAAAACGTCTGGTTTGAAGCGGAGGTGAAAACGCGCGGGGCGGAGCGGCTGCTGAGTTTTCTGACTGGCACGCTTTTTACCTACCGCACGCCGGTTGCCCTCGCGCGGGAAAACGGCGCGGTGCTTGCCTTTACCGACGATTTCTTTGCCAAGCGGAACTACGGCGTCGCCGTGCGCGACGGGGAAGTGTACCGCGATTATATCCGCGTATCGTCCAAGTCCTACCCGCTGGGGGACACATTGGCGGTGTTTGCGGACGGAACGATGCGCGCCTATGATTATAACGAATATACGGCGGAGGAGTTTTTGGAAATGGGCGCGGCGCATGTGCTGTCGTTCGGCCCGTGGCTGATCAAAAACGGCGAAATCAACCCGCGGGTGCTCCCGGATACCTACATGCACTATCACGAGCCGCGCCTCGCCATCGGGATGATCGCGCCCGGGCATTATGTGGTGCTGGCGGCGGACGGGCGTTACGACGGCGCCGACGGCGTGTATATCGGCTGGCTGGCCGGGCGTATGCGAGAGATCGGCGTGACCGAGGCCATCAACCTGGACGGCGGCGGCACCACCGCGCTCGTCTTCATGGGCACGCAGCTAAGCCGTGTGTCCGCCGCTCAGCCCGACGGCGCCAATACCCGCCGCGTTTCCAGCATGCTGGGGTTTGGCGTGTCCGAGGCCGTGCCGGAGCCGTAACAGCTTGTCTATAAAACCCCATTTTCATTGTCGTCTGCGCATAGCGCTGGCATCACGTACAGGGGCATACGCTCAACCCGCGCTATGCTTGACTTCGCGAAACTGAGGCCTTCTAAACAAGCTGTTGTCTACTCTTCAAACAAGCTGTACCATAAAGTGTATTAGCCGCGCGAAGCGCGGCCGTCTGCGTGCATTACGCAAGCCTTACCAGTGTCCCGCCTTTGATTTCGACGGGCTCGTTCTTATTCACGCGCACCCATGCGGAGGCGGCGGAGGGATTGTACACAAAGCTGTTGTCGGCGGCAAACTGCAGCCGCGCGAAGGTCTGCACACAGTCGTAAACCTCGATGTTCGTGGCAAACCACGTGTCCTCGCGGCCGCCCATCATCGCGCAGAAATCCTCGATCAAGCGCCAGTTGCCGTCGTTGTCGAACTCGTAGCTGTGCCCCCACACATAGAACAGGCGCGGGTGCACGCCGTGATCGAAGGCGTTGAACTTCTCCGCCATCTCCATCAGGCTGTGGCTATGGTGGCAGGTGGCCTTCCACTGCAGGAAGTCCGCGGGCAGCTCGAAATCAAAGCTGTCGCCCACGACGCGCGCGTACAATACGCCAAGCGACGGAAGCATTGCGCGGATGGCCGCGCTGTGCGAGCCGAAGGGATAGCTCATCCCGCGTACGGGATATCCGAACGTGGCTTCCAGATTCTTGCGGTCCTCCAAAATCTCCAGCGCGACGCCGGGCAGCGGGCAGCGGTCGATGGCGGGGTGCGTGGCCGTGTGGCAGGAAACCTCGTGCCCCTGATAGACGCCGAATACCTCCTGGGGCAAAAGGTAACGTTCCGCCGTGCCAAATAGCGCGGAGTTCAGGTTAAAAGTGCCTTTGACGCTGTAACGGTTGAAGATTTCAATCAGCCGCCGGTCCTGCTTGACGCCGTCGTCGTAGCTCATGGTCAGGCATTTGTTTTTCCCGCCCGGGAAACAGGTGACTACGGTATTCATGGGTTCGCCTCCAGCTGTGTATGGATATGCTTTATAACTCCCGTTTATTTTACCATGTTTGGCAGGATTTGGATACGGCGGCCGCGGGCTTGCGCGGCGCCGGTTAAACTGTTTTCACGGTTGCGCGCCGCCTGCGGGCGTGATATGATGAGAAAAACGAAGAGAAAAGCGAGGGGAGCGTATGAAATACCTGCGGCTGCTTCGCGTGAAGCATTACATCAAAAACGGCCTGGTCTTCCTGCCGTTGTTTTTCGCCCATAAACTGACGGTGATCGACCTGTTTTTGCATACCCTGCTCGCGTTTGCGATCTTTTCGCTGCTGTCCTCGGCGGTGTACATCATCAACGATATCAAAGATGCGGAGAAGGACCGCATGCATCCGACCAAATGCAAACGCCCGATCGCGTCGGGCGCGGTGAGCGTGCCGACCGCGAGTGTCATCTCCGCGGCGCTTTTGCTGGGCGTGGCCGCGCTGATCTATTTCTATGGAAACGGCCTGATGTTCTGGCTGGTGCCCGCCGGGTATCTGGTGCTGAACGTGGCGTACAGCTTGGGGCTGAAAAACGTTCCGATCGTGGACATTTCCATCCTTGCGTCCGGCTTTCTGCTCAGGGTTTTGTACGGTTCGGTGGTCACGGGGATTCCCATCTCCAACTGGCTGTACCTCACGGTGATCGCGATCGCGTTTTACCTGGGGCTTGGCAAGCGGCGCGGCGAAATTCTCCATTACACCGGTGAAAATACGCGCCCCGTGCTCAAGTTCTACAACCAGGGCTTTTTGGATAAGAACATGCTGATGTGCGTGGCGCTTGGCATCGTGTTCTATTCGCTGTGGACGGTGGACAAAAATACCATCGAGCGCGTCGGCGGCGACCAGCTGCTGTGGACGGTGCCGCTGGTGATTATGATCTTCTTCAAATACAGTATGGCCGTGGAGACCAAGGCCGACGGCGACCCGGTGGAGGTTATCTTAAAGGACAAGCTGCTGATGGTGTTGGCGGCAATCCTGGGGCTGGCGCTGCTGGGAATCGTGTACTTCTAAAAGTTTACGGGTTGTGCATAAGCGCGCTTTTCGCCACCCGAAAGCGCGTTTTTTTCATTTAAAAACTGACATAAATTTTCGACGCCGAACATAGCCCATGCCGTGCGGGAGCGGAGCCGACACCCTGCTCCGCCGCGACGGGC
>JBDRTL010000240.1:0-6111 GCA_043824045.1 Bacillota bacterium | reverse complement strand
GCCGCGGTTGCGCCGATCACCGTATAATCGGGATAGGTTCCGGACAAGTCCTCCGGATCGCCGAGCAGGGGCGTTTGGGTGGGCGTTGTTTCGGGGGTCGGCGTCGGGGTATCGGTGGGCGCTGCGGTCGGCGTGGGCGTGGCGATCGGCTCATCCAGGGTGATCAGGCTGTACCACACGTAGCAGTCGGTGTTCTCATAGCGGATAAACGCCCACTGTGTGCTGTCCGCGGTGAACACGCCGTGCACCCATACCGCGGTCGCCTCCGGCACCTGGTAGAGGATGTTGTCGGCGGAAGCGGTGCTGGGTGTGGAACGGAAGCGCACGCCGGCGGCGTTGGTCGCGGCGGACGCGTCGATGACGGTGTAATCGGGATAGGTTGCGGAAATATCGGCGGGCGCGCCCAGCGTGGGCGTCGGGGCCGGTGTGGGCGTCGGCTCTTCGGTTTGCGCTTCAAAAGTGAAGGTGACGGAGTCCGGCGAGGCCACGCCGCTTCCGTCCACGGTCACGGTGAACTGAACCGGGGTTCCCGCCGCCAGCACATAGCCCGCGGGCACATGGCTTGCCTCGGGAACAACGGTATAGGTGCCCGGAACGAGGATTAATATCTGGTCGCCCGCGACCTCCGCGCTGTCCGCGGTTTGGTAGCGCACGGTCAGCGAACCGCTGACGGGCGCGGACGTTTCCGTGACCAGATCGATCAGGCTGTACCATACGTAGCAGTCCGTGCCGCTGTAGCTGATGGACGCCCATTCGCGGCCGTCCAGCACAAAGGTGCCGTATACCCACACCTGCGTGCCCTGATCGACCGTCGGGAAGGCGATGTTGTCCGTACCGGCGGTATCGGGGCTGGAGCGGAAGTTGACGGCGGCCGTATTGGTCACGGCGAAGCTCTCCACGGGTGAAAGCGCGGGCGTTTCAGCCGGCACGGCGGCCAGGATGAAGGTCACTGTGGAGGGCGACACGCTGCCGTACTCGTCCACCGTCACGGTGAACTGCGTCGGGGAGGACGCGTCCAGCGTGTAGCCCGACGGTATGGTGGCGGCATTGATGGCGACGGTATGGGTGCCGACGGGCAGCGTTTCCGTCTGCGGGGCGCCGATCTGCACGCCGCTAATATCATTGTATTGGATGGTCAGCGTGCCGGTGACGGGTTCCTGCGTTGCCTGCTCGTACAGGAAGGTCACCGAGGCGGGCGAGACCGTGCCGTACGCATCTACCGTAACGGTGAACTGCGAGGGCGTGGACGCCGCCAGGCTGTAGCCAGAGGGGACAGCCGCATCGTTTGGCGTAATGATGTGCTGCCCCTGTTCGAGCGTCCGGGTTTCCGGCGATATGATCGGATTGCCGCCCAGATCGGTGTAGTACACTGCCAGATTGCCCGTGACGGGCTCCACCTGCTCGGGCGCGTATACGAACGTGACGGACGAGGGCGATACGCTGCCGGAAGAATCGACGTTCACCGTGTACTGCGTTGTGCCGGTGAGCGCGTAGCCGTAGGGGATGATCGCGGCGTTGGGCGTTACGGTGTGCGAGCCCGTGGCCAGCTCCAGCGTCTCCGACGGCGCGAGCGTCGCGCCGTTGTCGTCGGTGTAGTAAACGGTCAGAAGGCCGGTTACGATCTGCGGCTCATACACGAAGGTGACGGCCTCGGGCGAGGTGTTGCCCATCGAATCCACGGTGACCTCGGCCTGCGCGGGGCTTTCGGGTGCGAGCACATAGCCGGAGGGGAGGTTTACGGGGTTGGGCGTGATCGTGTACGTGCCGGGATCAAGCGTCTGCGTCTGGGAGGACGCGAGCTCGGTTCCGTAGGCGTCCGTATAGTAGATGTGCAGCGTGCCCTGCATGGCCTGCGCCTGGAAATAGAAGGTTACCCACTCTGGCGTCGCCTGCCCCAGTTCATTCACGGTCACGGCGGCGCTTGCGTCGCCCGCGAGCGTGTAGTTGGCGGGCACCAGGCCGGTATTCACGGTGATGATATTGTCCTGGTCGTAATACGCGAGCACGACCTCATAATGCAAAACATCGGCGTTGTTCTCCGCGTCGACGTAGTACACGGGCACTTCGGCGGGTTCCACGACCAGCGGCATCTCCACCGCGGAGACGTACAGCCGGTAGGTATCGACCATGATATCGTTTTGGTAAGCGGTGATCAGCGTGGACCAGCCGTCGTAATCCACGGTGGCCGGATCGGTGATCAGCGCGTCGCCGGTCGTCGGGGAGAAGGTATAAGGCGCAATTTCGCTGGCGGTGATCGTAAGCGTCATCGGGAACGAAAACGCCTCCGGCGGAAGCATCGCCCAATACGCCTTGCCCAGCGGGCTCAGCGCGGGGGTCGCGTCCAAAATCAGGGGATCGCCGCCCTCTGCGATATAGTAGGTGATGCTGACGGCAGGCATGGCCTGCAGTTCCTCCGGCGTCAGTTCGGCGGCGCTGGCCGGCAGCGCGAACACCAGGAAAACGGCGAGCAGCAGCCACAGGCTTTGGCGCAGGAGCGTTCGGATATTTATCTTCATCACAGGAGATCCTCCTTTTTGAAATGGCCGGACTATTTGCCGATAGTGGATACTCTTAATTGTAATGTTTTTGTAATAGATTGTCAATAAAATTCGGGAACGGCAGGCCGCGCAAGGCGCGGGATTGTGCGGGCGGGGGACAAGGGTTCTTTCGGGCGCGTGTAGAATAGCATGGATAGGCGGAAGGGGGGCGTTCGGGTGGCGGAGCATGAGGAACTCAAAGAGGCGTTTGTTTCGGAAGTACCCAAGTATGACGGCAAGGTGTTTTCGGTAGGCCTGCGGGTCGTGCGCCTGCCCAGCGGCAGGGAGGCCGACCGCGAGCTGGTGTACCATAAGGGCGCCGCCGCCGTCGTGCCTGTGGACGGACATGGGATGGTGACGCTGGTGCGGCAGTACCGCGTGGCGCATGACGCGGTGATGCTGGAAATCCCCGCCGGAAAGCTGGACAGCGCTACCGAGGACCCGCTCGCCTGCGCCCACCGCGAGCTATTGGAGGAGACGGGGCTGAAGGCTTCGCGCATGGAGCTGTTAACCCGTATGATTCCCACCCCCGGCTACTGCACCGAATTCGTGAACATCTATCTGGCGACGGGGCTGACCGAGGGCTGCGCCGACCCCGACGAGGACGAGTTCCTGTCCGTCGAGCGCATGCCGCTTCAAACCGCGGCGGAGCGCGTGATGCGCGGGGAGCTGTGCGACGCGAAAACGGCGATTGGCCTTTTAATGGCCGCGCGGTTGCTCTGCCGATAGAACGAATGATATTGCGATTAGATTCCCCGGCCTATTGAAAAAATCCGATCTGCGTTGCGGGCAGCTCAGACTTTTTGAACAGACCGGGCGCGCAGCAGATACACTTGGTTTTCAGTACCGCAATGAATGCAACAAATTCCCATGCAAGGAGATTGAACCCGATGCTGTTTGACCCGCTGTTCATGCCCGTGGCTATCCACACCCGCCGCCTTACGCTGCGCCCCGCGCGGATGCGCGACGCGGAAGACATGTACGAGTATTCCAAAGACCCCGAAGTCGCAAGGCACGTGCTGTGGGACGCGCACCGGTCCATCCGCGAGACCCGCTCGGTGCTCCGGCACATGATCCGCGATTACCGGTACGCGCCGCCTTTTACCTACGTGATCGAGCTTACGGAGGAAAGCCGCGTGATCGGTACCATCGGGCTGATGAACGTAACCCTGTCAAACCGCTCCGCCGAGGTCGGTTACTCCTTAAGCCGCGCGTACTGGAACCGGGGGCTGATGTCCGAAGCGCTGATCGGGATGCTCAAGCACTGCTTTAGCGAGCTTCTGTTCAACCGCATCGAGGCGCAGCACGAGGTGGAAAACCCCGCCAGCGGCGCGGTGATGCGCCACGCGGGCATGCGGCACGAGGGCACGCTGCGCAAGCGCATCTTCAACAAGGGGCAATTTCGGGACATGGAGCTGTACGCCATCCTGAAGGAGGAGTTTCATGCGCGGGTATAAAGCCGGAAAACGGTTTGCCGTCCTGCTTTTGCTGTGCTTTCTTGCGCTGTCCTTGTCCGGCTGCGGGGACAAGTCCGCCGCGTACGACAATGCGCTGGCAATCTTCGGCGAGGGGGAGTACGCACAGGCCGCCGCCGCGTTTGCAAGGCTCGGCGACTACCTGCAGGCCGAAACCTACGCGGCTTATGCGCAGGGGCTTACCTTCTGGGAGCAGGGGAACTTCATCGCCGCCGAGCCGTACTTCGGGCAGACGCGCAGCTTTATGTACGGCGACCAGCGCTACCGCTTCTGCCACGCCTATACGCTGGAGACAGCCGCGCAGTTTGCGGACGCGGCAACGTGGTACGGGGAGCTCGGCGCGTTTGAGGACGCGCCGCAGCGCGCCGCGTACGCCCGGGCGCGCCTGGCGATGGAGACCATGGATTATGAAACCGCGATCGTGAATTACCGGGACGCGAAGGGGTATTCCGACGCCGCGGCGCGGCTGGACGCGCTGAATTTTGAGATCTACGAGCACGCGATTGCGCTGAAAAACGAGCAGGCCTATTCGCAGGCCTTCGAGCTGTTCACGATGCTCGGCGACAACTACGATGCGCAGGAGCAGGCGCGCATCTGCAAAAACTATTTTCAGGATCAGACCTACGCCGCCGCCGAGGCGCTGATCGCCGCGGGCGACCTGCAGGGCGCGTACGCCCAGTTCTCCATGCTCTCCGGTTACCGTGACGCCGCGACGAGGGCATCTGAGCTGGCGGAGCTGCTGGGGATTGACACCACGCCGGAGGAGTAGGGAAGAGACTGGCAACGGCCAGGGGCTGCAGGATGCCGGAACGGGTCAGGCAATACGCCGTGCGATATGCGCAGACTGAGAAACGGCATGCGCCAAACCTTGCGCAAACATCCGCTGCACGGCTGCCGGAGCACCGTGCTATTTTTTGAGCCAAAGCGAATCGCCTGGTATTTTTCGTATATCTTTCGGGCGGATGAATGGTTTTGCGCTTGCATTCCATCCGGCGCTTCTGCTATGATGGCTCGGGGTTTGGATGAATTGGGACTAACGGGAAACCCATCAGGATTTCCCGTTTGTATAATTGAGGTGTTCCTGCTTGAAAAAGCGCCTTGGCATTGAAGGGAATCTGATCATGCTGGCGACCGCGCTGCTGTGGAGCACAGGCGGGGTTCTCATCAAGTTCATACCGTGGGGCACGCTGTCGATTGCGTCGCTTCGGGGGCTGATCAGCGTGACGATACTGCTTGTGATCCGGTTCTATCGCCGGCGCAGAGGGAATGCGCAGCCACTGCGTTTTACCCGGTATAACATAGCGGCCGGCGCGGCGATGTTCACGACTTCCGCGCTGTTTTTGGCCGCCAATAAGCTCACGACGGCGGCGAACGCCATCGTGCTTCAATATATCGCGCCGATCCTGATATTGCTGTATACGGCGCTGGTGCAGAAGCGGAAACCGGCGAAAGCGGAAATCCTGCTGACGATTTTAGTGTTCTCCGGCTGCGTCCTTGCGTTTTCGGACAAGCTCGGCGGAAACAGCCTGCTGGGAGACTCCCTGGCGCTGCTGTCCGGCTTCAGCTTCGCCGCGTTGATTTTGCTCAGCCAAAACAAGCACACGCAGGCGGACGACGGGCAGATCATCGGCTGCGGGATGAGTTTTCTGTTCGGCCTGCCCTTCCTGCTCACGGATCCTACCCTTGCGTTCGTCCCCGAAAACGTCGGCGCAATGCTTGCGCTCGGGCTGTTGCAGTACACTTTACCCAGTATTCTGTTTGCCAAGGGCGTGAAGATGACCCATCCCGTCGCCGCTTCCGTCATCCTGACGGCGGAGCCCATCATGAATCCCGTATGGGTATTCCTGTTTCTGGGCGAACTGCCCGGCACACTCGCCATCATAGGCTTCATCCTTGTGATCTCCGCGGTGACGATACAGTCCCTGATTCCCATTTTACGAAAGCCCAAACCCGGCGATGTGGAGCCGATTGTGTGAAATCTAAGCGCAAATTCTGTGAGCGTATCCATTTGGATCCGCTCACAGAATCTCATTTACCCATTAACATAGACAAAACACAGTATTGATGGCCTGTTCAGAAAGCCTGAAATGCTAGGAAGC
>JBDRTL010000239.1:0-3232 GCA_043824045.1 Bacillota bacterium | reverse complement strand
TGGAATGCTATGATTCAGGGGCAATGAAAGCATTGGAGGCACCATGATGACAACAGTCTGCACCCGCTGCGTGATGGACTCAAGCGACGGCGGCGTCACCTTTGACGAACAGGGGCGGTGCAGCGTGTGCGCGCGCTATCTGGAGCAAACAAGTCTGCGCGGGTACAAGGCGGGCGCAAGCGACGAGACTTTGCGGCAGCTGATCGCCCAGATCAGGAAAGCGGGCGAAGGCCGCGAGTTTGACTGTGTGCTGGGGCTTTCCGGCGGCGTGGATTCGAGCTACATGGCGTATGTGGCGCATCAGCACGGGCTGCGCGTGCTGGCCGTGCATGTGGATACAGGCTGGAACTCGGAGATGGCCGTGCGCAATATTGAGCGCGTGTGCAACGGGCTTAAATACGAACTGCACACCATCGTGATGGACTGGCCGACCATGAAGGAACTCATGCGCGCCTATATGTTTTCTGGGCTTGCCAACCTCGATGTGCCGCAGGATCATCTGTTCTGCGCGGCGGTGTACCGCTTTGCCAGGGAATACGGCGTGAAATACCTTCTAAACGGCTCCAATCTGGCCACGGAGGGCGCGTCCGCGCCGTTCAGCGCGCAGCACAGCTACCGCGATTTCTGGGAGATCAGGAGTGTATATCACAAGCACGGGCGGGGCAAGAGCCTGCGAAAATTCATCCGCCTGTCGCTTCGGGAAGCGTGGTTCGGCGTGCCGGGCGTGACGAAGATGAACCTGCTGGATTACGTGCCCTATTCGAAAAAGGACGCGATGAAACTCTTAACCGAAAAATTCGGCTGGGAATATTATGGCGGCAAGCACTTTGAAAGCCGCTTCACCAAGTGGTTTCAATCGACGTATCTGCCCCGGAAGTTCGGGTACGACAAGCGGCGGTACCATCTCTCGTGCCTCGTGCTCAACGGGGAGATGACGCGGGAGGAAGCGCTGCAAGAATTAGTAAAACCTCCGTATCCCGTGGACGAGATGGCCGAGGACGAGGCCTATATCCTGAAAAAGCTCGATATCACGCTCGCGCAATGGGCGCAGGAGATGCAAAAACCGCCCGCGAAGGAAGGCGCTTACTTTTCGCAGGCGGTGCTGTATAAACTGGCGAACCGGCTGCTGGGCAACAGGGGACTGGACAGGATGAAGAGCCGCAACGTGCACCCCGTCAGCCCGTCGCAGAGCGTTTAAATTTCCAGGCAAACGACGTTTTCAACGCCCCCGGCATAACAGAACATATCCACAGGCTGACAGGCAATGAAGCGGTACCCGCCGTCTGTCAGCTTTTGAATATCCCGCGCCTGCGTGGGCACGTGGCAGCTTACGTATACGATGCGCCTGGATTTGGAGGATAGCAGCGCGTCGATGACCGGCTGCTCCACGCCTTTGCGGGGCGGGTCGAGCACGACCACGTCCGGGCGCAGCCCGCCGCTTAACAGCCTGGGAAGCTCTATTTCCACGGCGGCGGTGAGGAACTCCGCGTTTGCGATGCCGTTGATCTGCGCGTTGCGTTTCGCGCTTTCCACGGCCTGCGGCACGATTTCAAGGCCGATTACCTGCCTGCAGTGTTTTGCCATGCACAGCGAGATCGTACCCGCGCCCGCGTAGGCGTCCACCACGAGGTCGCCGGACGACAGGTTGGCGAACTCGATCGCTTTTTGGTACAGCGCTTCGGCCTGCCCTGGATTGACCTGGAAGAAGGAGAGCGGCGTGATTTCGAAGGTCAAGCCGAGCAGCGTTTCTGAAATCGTATCGGCTCCGTGCAGTTTACGGCTGGTGTCGCCGAGAATGACGTTGCCTTTCGATTTGTTCTCGCTGATATGCAGCCCTTGAAAACCCGGTGCGTTCTTTTGAAGCAGGGAAACCAGCGCGTCCTTCGCGGGCAGCGTGTCCGCCGTCGCAACGAGCACCGCCAGCGTGTCGCCGCCGCGGTTTGCGCGCACCACCACGTGGCGCAGAAACCCCTGATGGGTGAGTTCATCGTAGGGCGCAACGCCGTGCTCCCGCATCCATTGCTTCACCGAGGCGATCACACCGGTCAGGCTGTGAAGCGTTACGGGGCAGTCCGCGATGTCCACCAGGTCGTGCGAGCGCCTGCGGTAAAAGCCGAGCGCAGGGCTTTGCGCGCTGCCACTGGCGGGCAGGCTGGCCTTGTTGCGGCACCGCGCGGGGTTTTCCGCGCCGATGACCGGCGGAACGTCACTTTGGGTGAGCGAAAGGCCGCCGATCCGCGTGAGGCCGTCGTACACCTGCTGGCGCTTGGCATCCAGTGTCAGCGCGTAGGTCATATGCTGGCCGCTGCAGCCGCCGCAAAGCTCGTACACGGGGCAGAACGGCTCCCGCCGGTCGGGAGAGGGCATGAGCAGCCGTTCGATTTTCGCAAAGGCGTAGGACGTTTGCACTTTCAATACTTTAGCGTCAAACGTCTCGCCGGGCAGTACGCCGGGCACGAACACCGTCAGCCCGTGATGGCGGCACACGCCCTCCAGATCGGCGCCGAGCCGCTCGCAGGACAGGCGGATGATTTGGTTTTTCTGCAGGTTTGTTTCCGTCATACGCTAAACCTCGAGCATCGGGTTGCGTTTTTTTGGCTTGTCGTCCGGCGCGATGTAGCTGATCTCCAGCCGGTCGAAGCTGATGGCTTCCAGAAAGTGCTCCGCCGTGAAGCGTGTCAGGGAAAACGTATGCCAGTCCTTCTCGTGGCGGGACAGCCACACCGGCATGCTCAAATCCAGCTTTTGCATGGCTTCGCGCAGGGCGAACTGCGGGCGCTCAAAATCGCAGGCAACGGTCAGATCGCCCTTGGCGCGGTTGTTTTTCATCAGGCGCAGCCACATCCGCCCTTTGGCGCTTTCCGGCGTACTCAAATCGCATCCACCTCAACGTCCGCGCTAGCGGAGTTTACGATTACGCCGTGCATGTATTGCCGCACCGGAATGTGCGCGGGATGCTTTCGGTACGCGTTCAGTGCCTCGCGGTTTTCAAACACCGTGTGCAGGCAAAGGTCGCAGCTGCGTTCGCTGCGCAGCGTATCCGGTTTTGCCTCAATTTTCAAAAGCCCCGGAATCTTTCCCTCCATCGACGTTAAAACACCGATGGTTTCTTCAATCCGCGACGGATCCTTGAGCCAGTACAGTACGATATGCCGTATCATAGGTTCCCTCCCGTCAGTTTCAACCATTATACATTGTAACGTTTCGATTGTCGATATTTGCCTGCGGGAAT
>JBDRTL010000238.1:0-2039 GCA_043824045.1 Bacillota bacterium | reverse complement strand
CCCCAGCAGGCCGTACGCGGTCTGGAATTGGGTTTCGGGCACCGGCGACGGAATCTTGACGAACATGAATAAGAGCGTGAATAATGCCGCGCCCAGGCCGGTGGCAACGATGGTTTTCGTGGTGACCGTAAAGAGCTTCTTCAAAACAGTTCCCTCCCAATTTTTAATGTAGTTTGCGAACGATCAAACCGATTCGCAGGCGTTTTTTCGCGCCTGCATGTCATCTGGATGGTATCACAAATCGACAAACCCGGCAAGTGCCATGTTCAGGTGACGAGCGGTTTCAGCTTGCCGTAGCCCTCTTTGTCCATCTCCTCGTAGGGGACGAAGCGCAGCGCCGCCGAATTGATGCAGTAGCGCGTGCCGGTGGGGGATTCGCGGTCGCCCTCGAACACGTGGCCGAGGTGGGCGTTGCCCGCGCGGGAGCGCGCCTCGGTGCGGCGCATGCCGCTGCTGTTGTCTTGAAGTTCGGCGATGACGGCAGGATCAATCGGCCTGGAAAACGCGGGCCAGCCGCAGCCGCTTAGATATTTGTCGGTCGAGGCAAACAGCGGTTCGCCGGTGGTGATATCCACGTAAATGCCCTTGCCGCGGTGCTGCCACAGCGCGTTTGTAAACGGCGCTTCGGTGCCCGCCTCCTGCGTGACGTGGTACTGCTCGGGGGTCAGGGTTTTTTGAAGCGCTTCCCTGCCCGGGCGCGGGTACTTGCCGGCGTCCACCCGGATCGCCGCGGCCTTGCGGAAGGCGGCGGGCGGGATGTGGCAGTAGCCGGAGGGGTTCTTGTCCAGATAGTTCTGGTGGCAGTCCTCAGCCGGAAAGAAATTTTCAAGCGGCATGATTTCCACATGGAAAGGCTGCCGCCGTTCGCGTTCGATTTGTGCGACGGTCTCGACGATCCTTTGGGACGCCTCGTCCACGTAATACACGCCCGTCTGGTACTGCGTGCCCGCGTCGTGCGCCTGGCGGTTTTTTTGGGTCGGATCGATCACCGAAAAGAACTGAAACAAAAGGGTTTCGAGGCTCACCTGATCAGAATCGTAGGTCACGCGCACGGTTTCCCGAAAGCCCGTGCCGCCCGCGCATACGGCTTTGTAGCTGGGCTCGGCGCCCGCGCAGCCGTTGGCGTAGCCGCTTACTGCGTCGGTCACGCCCAGAACGGACTGCATCAGCTTCTCCAGCCCCCAGAAACAGCCGCCCGCGAGATAAATCACGTTTTCCACATGCGCTTCTCCTTCCTCGTTGGGAAAGCTGTTTTCATCATATGCCTTCGGCCGGTGTTCGTCAATCGCGCCGCGGTTTTGGCAATCCGGTTGAATTGCGGGCGGCGGCGGCATATAATAACGGAAGGAACGAAGAAGCGGGAGGCGAACACATGACGCTTGACGGGATCGTCGCGTACTGCATGAAGAAGCCCGGCGCGTATCTGGAGTATCCGTTCACGCCGTTCTTCCCTGTCATCAAGGTGAAGGCGCCCTCGCAGAAGACGGGGCGGATCTTCGCGCAGCCGTTTTTACTGCGCAACGAGCCCAAAGTCACGCTGAACTGCACGCCCGCCTCGGCGGCGTATTACCGCGAGGCTTACCCCGGCGCGGTGATGCGCGGCTGGCATTGCCCGCCCGTGATGCAGCCGCACTTCAATACGGTCAGTCTCGACGGCTCGGTGCCGGACGAAGAGATCAGCCGAATGATGGACCACGCGTACGAGACGGTCGTTGCGAAATACCCCAAGTATATCCGGCGGGAGCTTGCCGAAATCTCCGGCTGACCACAGGGACCGTTTTGTTTTGATTTTCCGTATGGCATACGCAGCGCAATGCGCAGCATACAGCACCGACCCTGAGGAAAAGCATGAGCCAGAAGACCAACCTTCCGCAGCCTGATCTGCCGCGCGGGAAGCTGACCGGCGTTTCGCTCGGCGAGACGGACTGCCTGTTTTTGCCATTCGCCGCGGACGCGTTCGGGATATCGCGCAGGCCGCTGTCCGAGCGTGGAATGAAGCTCTCGCTGGAGCTGTCGCGCATGGCGTACACGCTGGACGT